>CAXTPX010000099.1:0-8248 GCA_964246005.1 uncultured Burkholderiaceae bacterium
ACATCACGGCCATCGCGCGCGCATGCGCCTGGGCCTTGCTCGACGCCAGCTGGACGTAGAACGCGTGATATCGCCGATGCTGCGTCAGCGCCGCCTGGGGTTCGCCGCTCTGCTCGAGCGCATTGACGAGCGACCCGCAAGCGTCCATCGCCAACACCGGCAGCTGCAGCCGCTCGGCGATCTCCAGCGCCTCGGTTTCGCAAGCGATGGCCTGGTCGTAGCGGCCCTGGCTCAGATGGACGTCGCCGAGCACCTGGAGCACCAGACTTCGGCGCGACCCGGACGTGCCGTCGAGCAGTGCCAGGTGTTCGGTGAAGCGGTCGCGAGCGGCATCGAGTTCGCCCATGCCGTAAAGGAAGCAGGCCTGGTTGTAACTGCCGATCCACGCGTTGTATCCGTCGCCGATCTCGCGGCTGCTGCGCGTGAAGTCTTCGAGCAGCTGGAGCGAGCGGCGGGCATGCGCCAGCGCCTCGTCCGACCGGCCGGCTGCGCGCGCTTCGACGGCGAAGTGATCTTCCATCGCGGCGATGCCGTTGCTGGCGAGGCCGGCGACCTCCTTCTCGCCGCAGGCCGTCGCCAGCGTCAGCGCCTGGGTATAGGCATGTTCTCCGTCGCGCCACTGCAGCATTGCCCAGTGGACCTGGCCCAGCGCCAGCCAGGACGCGGCCTGCGCGAGCGTGTTCCCGCCATCGACCGCGCGACGCAGGACCTTGTAGCCTTCCTCGAGGGCAGCCTCGTTCTGGCCGATCCTGGCGAGCACGTGGACGTACTGGGCTCGCAGCTGGCATTCGAGCTGCGCGTCGCCTGCAGCACAGGCGGCCGCGATGCCCGTGTAGACGCGGGCGAGCGCCGTGTCGAACTCGTCCGCCCTGCGGGCGCAACGCACCAGCCACAGCGACGCGCGCGCCCTCATCGCCTGCTCCCCGGCGACCGGGCTGGCGGAGTCGATCGACGCGAGCAACGCCTCGCCGGCGCTGACGGCGGCGGGCAGGTCGCCGCGGTAGAAGGCCTGAGACACCTCGTTCAGGGCATCCGTGCAAGGCCGATCGATGGCAGTGGTTTCCATGGATGTCGTTGTCATCGGCATCTGCGCGCGCGGGTTGAGCGAATGTCAGGAATGGGCGCCCGACGATTCGTTCCGCGATGCCGGGCCAGTGAATCCCGCGCGCTGCAAGCCGTCGCGGAAGACGGGCGAACGGCGCATCAGCTCCCACAGGAATCCCGACCGGTGGTGCTCGATCATGATCACGATCGGTCCCTGCTCCAGTCCGTAAGGCCTCGACAGCCAGCGATCGTGCTCCGGTCGCTCTGCATTCGACGTCGCGTTGTAGCTGCACTTGAAGCCATCGTCGCCCGCGTGTTCCCGACAGGCTTCGTCGAAGTGCCGGATCGATCGCATGACCAGGTCCGGCGCGAACGGTAGCGACGCCAGCATCGCCCAGGGCGCGAGCGTGCCGTCGTCCGGACCGTAGGGCACGCCCCGCGCCCGATAGGCGTGGAAGCGTCGTTCGATGCCGTTCAATCGTAGGATCCCCGGCCCCGGACCATCGCTCGCGGAGATGCCCCACGCGTGTTCGCCATAACCTTCGAAGCCGCGCGGATTGCGTTGCGCATACGCCTGCTGAACCAGCACCGCGCGACGACTGTTCTCGAAATAGTCGAGCCCGCGCCCGCGCATCGGCGCGTCCCGGATGCCGCGGAGGTCGATCCACAAGTGCGGCAGCTGATGGATGAAGAGCGGCCCGGCATAGAGCAACGTCTGGCCATACAGCTTCTTCCAGCGATAGCTCGACGCCCACGCTGCGTAGGCCTCGCTCGGTATTGCGAACGTGGGGGAGCCGAGCGCCAGCACGTACAGCAGCAGCGCTTCGTTGTAGCCACTCCAGCGATAGCGCAGGAAGCCGCTCTTCGGCTTCCACCCATGCGTCACGAGGAGGCCGTCGTTCTGCGCCCATCGCCAGTCGGCGCGGGTGTTCAGCGCATCGGCGAGCGTGCGGATCTCGCGCTCGCGTGCGTCATCGCGATCGAAGTACATCGCGGCGGTCAGACAGCCCGCGAGGAAGAACGCCGTGTCGATCGTCGACAGCTCGCACCGGTTCGCTCGACGCCCGGTCACCATGTCGAGGAAGTGATAGTAGAAGCCGCGATGACCGGTCGCGTCGGGTGCCTCGCTCTGCTCGCTGTTCGCGAAGAAGCGCAGCGTGGTCGACGTGCGATCGATCGCGTCGTCGCGCGTCAGGAAGCCGCGCTCGACGCCGATCGGATAGGCCGTCAGCGCGAAGCCGATCGCCGTGATGCTCGCGGGCGCACCCGGTCGCGTGTTGTCGGGGATCAGCCCGTCGGTCGGGTTCGCTTGCTCGAGGAAGTAGCCGAACGCTTTCCGCTGCAGGTCGTCGAGATATCGATCGTCGTCCGAAGGGCGCATGCCTGGTGCCCTGTCCCGCGAATACACTAGCGCGGCGCTTCGCCGCTCGCGACGTGACGGTCGCGCAGATCCTTCTTCAACACCTTGCCGATGCCGCTGCGCGGCAGTTCGTCGAGCAGGTCGAGGCGCGCGATGCGCTGCGTCTTGCCGACCCGATCGTTCAACCAGCGCATCAATCGGTCCGCCTCGATCGGGAAGCCCGACCGCGGCACGACGAACGCGATCGGCGTCTCGCCCCACGCTTCGGACGGTACGCCGACCACGGCGACGTCGGCGACCGCCGGGTGCTCGCGCAGGATCGCCTCGAGATCGCTCGGATAGATGTTGAAGCCGCCGCTGATCACCATGTCCTTCCGGCGATCCATCAGCACGAGGAAGCCGTCTTCGTCGAAGCGGCCGACGTCGCCGGTCCGGATGAAGCGCTTGCCGGCCGCGTCGAACCACTCGGCGTCGCGCGTCTTGGCGGGCTGTCGGTGGTAGCCGCTCATCATGCCGCCCGAATGTCCGACGACTTCGCCGATCGCGCCCGGCGGCAATTCGTTGCCGGCTTCGTCGATCAGCCGGATGTCGTGACCCTCCGCCGGCTGGCCCACCGTGTGCAGCTTGTCGGGGTGCAGGTGCGCGAGCAGCATGCACGTGCCGCCGCCCTCGGTCATGCCGTAGAACTCAACGAGTGCGCCGGGCCACCGTTCGAGCACGTCGCGTTTCAACGCCGCGTTGAACGGCGCGCTGGTCGAGAACTTGAACGCGGTGCAGAGGTCGTATTCGTCGAAATCCGGCACGGCCATGATCCGCTGGTACTGCACCGGTACCAGCATCGTGTGCGTGACGCGGTTGGCGGCGGCGAGTGCGAGATAGCCGGCCGCGTTGAACCGGGGCATCAGGATCACCGTGCCGCCGAACACCAGCGTCGGAAAGAAGACGACCAGCGTCGTGTTCGAATAGAGCGGCGTCGCGAGCAGCGTGACCGTGTCGGGCCCGTAGCGGTAGTTCGCGCCGCGCATCACGTGCGTCCAGCGCATGCCGTGCGACTGCACGATGCCCTTCGGCTGTCCGGTCGTGCCCGACGAGTAGATGATGTTGAACGCCCACTCGGGCTCTGCGCCGACGGGCGTCGGCACCGCGCCGGCCGCTGCCAGCCATTCGGCGAACGGCCGGCCCGGCGCGACGCCGTCGAGCGACACGAGGACGAGGCCGTCGCGCGGACGGTTCGCCAGCACGCTGATCGCGGTCGCGTCGATGAAGAGGACGCGGGCCTCCGCATCGTCCAGCATCGACGCGAAGCTGTCGGCCGTCACCGACGGCGCGAGCGGCGCGACGACGAGACCGGCCCGCAGCACGCCGAGATACAACGCCGCGTAGGTCGGCGACGGCGACGCGCAGATCGCGATCGCGTCGCCGACCGGGTAACCGTCGCGCTGCAGCGACGACGCGACGCGGTCCATCGTCGCGTCGAGGGTCGCGTAATCGAGGCGCTCGTCGTCGCCGACCACGGCCAGATGTGTCGGACGCTCGCGGGCGTGTTCGCGGATCAGGTCCGCGATCGCACGGAACGGTAGGGGTGGCAAAGTCTCGGGAATCGAATTCATCGGATGACGTGCGGACGGCTGGGCAATGCGGAGAGCGGCAGACGAGAGCGGAGTCTGCCTCGTTCGCGGCGACGTTTCCACCGACCACCAGCCGCACTTCGGGTGCACCGGCGGCCGCCTTGCCTTTCGCCACTCCTTACCCTAGAGTAAGGAACCTGAATTCTCAGCAGCATTCCGGGAGGCGCCATGGCCGTCGCGACATTGACCAGCAAGGGGCAGATCACCATTCCGGTAGCGGTCCGCGAGGCGCTCGGGGTCGAAACGGGCGACCGCGTCGAATTCGTCGAGGTGGCGCCGGGTCGTTTCGAGTTCATTGCCGCGACGCGGTCCGTGACGGCACTGAAGGGCATGTTCGGCAAGCGCAGCAAGGCGGTGTCGATCGCGCAGATGAACGAGGCGATCGCCCGCCGCGGGGCGGCGGCCCGATGACGGGACTCGATACCAACGTCCTGGTGCGCTACGTGATGCAGGACGACGCGAAGCAGGCGGCCTTGGCGACGCGGCTGGTCGAGTCGTTCTCCGCGGAGGCGCCGGGATTCGTGACGGTCGTGTCGGTGGTCGAGTTCGTGTGGGTGTTGTCGTCGGCCTACGACGTCGGCAAGGCGCAACTCGTCGACGCGCTCGAGACCTTGCTGAGAACGAAGGAACTCGTCGTCGAGCGCGCGGAGACGGTGTGGAAGGCGCTGCGCGTCTTCCAGGGCGCTCCGGGGGACTTCGCCGATTGCCTGATCGAACGATCCGCGGCGGTCGCGGGATGCGATCGCACGATGTCGTTCGATCGTGCTGCCGTCAGGGGCTGCGGCATGACGCTGTTGTCCTGACCGTAGGGCGGTGGGCACTCGACCGGTTGGCATCCTTCCTGCTACCTTCGGACCTCGTCCTCGCAGTGGCCGGGGCGTTCGATCGAGAATCCGGAGGACCCGATGACCGCACCGCGAATCGACGGCGACCGCCTGTGGGCGAGCCTGATGGAGATGGCCAGGATCGGCGCGACGCCGAAGGGCGGCGTGTGCCGCCTCGCGCTCACCGACCTCGACCGCGACGGCCGCGACCTGTTCGTGCGGTGGTGCACCGAAGCGGGATGCACGGTGAGAGTGGATCGCATCGGCAACATCTTTGCGCGCCGTCCCGGTCGCAACAACGACCTCGCGCCGGTCGGCACCGGCAGCCACCTGGACAGCCAGCCGACCGGTGGCCGCTTCGACGGCGTCTACGGCGTGCTCGCGGGCCTCGAGGTGATCCGCACGCTGAACGACCACGGCATCGTGACCGAGCGTCCGGTCGAGGCGTCGGTCTGGACCAACGAGGAGGGCTCGCGCTTCGCGCCGGCGATGGTCGCCTCGGGCGTCTACGCGGGCGTCTTCACGCTCGAGTACGGGCTGTCGCGCACCGACGCCGACGGACGAACGATCGGTGAGGAACTGCAGCGCATCGGCTATGCCGGCGCCGAGCCGGTCGGCGGTCGGCCGGTCCATGCGTTCTTCGAGACCCACATCGAGCAGGGGCCGATCCTCGAGGCCGAGGGCCAGACCATCGGGGTCGTCACCGACGCGCAGGGGCAGCGCTGGTACGAGCTGGTGCTGACGGGACAGGACTCGCACGCCGGTCCGACGCCGATACCGGTGCGCCGCGATGCGCTGCTCGGCGCGGCGAAGGTCGTCCAGCTCGTCAACGAGATCGGCCTCGCGCACGCGCCGCTCGCGGTGTCGACCGTGGGGATGCTCAACGTGCACCCGAACTCGCGCAACGTCATTCCGGGCGACGTCTTCCTGACGGTCGACTTCCGCTGCCCCGACAACGACGAGCTGACGAGGATGGACGCCGAACTGAAGGCGGGCGTCGCGCGGATCGCGACGGCAGGCCGGCTCGAGCACGACCTGAAGCAGATCTTCCAGTACGACTGCGTGCACTTCGACGAGAGCTGCGTCGCGATGGTGCGCGACGGCGCGACCCGGCTCGGCTATGCGACGCGCGACATCGTGTCGGGCGCGGGACATGACGCCTGCTACATGTCGAAGGTCACGCCGACCGCGATGATCTTCGTGCCGTGCATCGGCGGCATCAGCCACAACGAGATCGAGGACGCGAAGCCCGAGTGGATCGAGGCCGGCGGCAACGTGCTGCTGCAGGCGATGCTCGCGCAGGCCGACGAGTTGCTGGTGGTGAGTCTGTCGTCCGAGACGCTCGCGATCGCCTGACGAGGACATGACCATGAGCAGCGTACTGATCCGCGGCGGCACCGTCGTCAACGCCGACGCGAGCGTGGTGGCCGACGTGCTGTGCCACGACGGCCTGATCCATGCAGTCGGGACGGACCTCGACGCGCCGCCCGGCGCCATCGTCGTCGACGCCGGCGGCGCCTTCGTGATGCCCGGCGGAATCGACCCGCACACGCACATGGAGCTGCCGTTCATGGGCACGGTGGCGAAGGACGACTTCTTCGGCGGCACGTCCGCGGCCCTCGCGGGCGGCACGACGATGATCATCGACTTCGTGATCCCGGATCCGAGGCAGCCGTTGATGGAGGCCTGGCGCCACTGGAACGGCTGGGCCGCGAAGTCGGCCGCCGACTACAGCTTCCACGTCGCCGTCACATGGTGGGACCAGAGCGTCCACGACGACATGGGCACGCTGGTCCGCGACCACGGCGTCAACAGCTTCAAGCACTTCATGGCCTACAAGAACGCGATCATGGCCGACGACGAGACGCTCGTGAACAGCTTCACGCGGGCGCTCGAGCTCGGCGCGTTGCCCACGGTGCATGCCGAGAACGGCGAGCTCGTCTTCCAGCTGCAGAAGAAGCTGCTCGCCGCGGGCTTCACCGGGCCCGAAGCCCATCCGATGTCGCGGCCGCCGGCGGTCGAGGCCGAGGCGGCCGAGCGCGCGATCCGCATCGCCGAAGTCCTCGGCACGCCGCTCTACATCGTCCACGTATCGTGCGCGGACACGGTCGACGCGATCGTCCGCGCACGCAGCCACGGACAGCGGGTCTACGGCGAGGTGCTCGGCCAGCACCTGACCATCGACGAATCGGTCTACCGGCATCCGGACTGGGACATCGCGGCGGCGCACGTGATGAGCCCGCCGTTTCGCGCTGCGCCTCACCAGGAGGCGCTCTGGAACGCGCTCGCCGCCGGCCACCTGCACACCACGGCCACCGACCATTGCGCGTTCTGTTCGTCGCAGAAGGCGATGGGCAAGGGCGACTTCAGCCGCATCCCGAACGGCACCGCCGGGGTCGAGGACCGCATGGCCGTGCTGTGGGACGCGGGCGTGGGCAGCGGGCGCCTGACGCCGAACGAGTTCGTCCGGGTCACGTCGACCAACTGCGCGCAGATCTTCAATCTCTATCCGCGAAAGGGCGTGATCGCGCCCGGCAGCGACGCGGACCTCGTCGTGTGGGATCCGTCGGCAACGAAGACCATCACGACCGCCGACAGTCGTTCCAACGTCGGTTACAACGTGTTCGAGGGCCGTCGGGTGACCGGCCTGCCGAAGGTCACGCTGTCGCGCGGCGAGGTCGTGTGGATCGACGGCGACCTGCGCGCAGAACGCGGCGCCGGCCGCTACGTGAAGCGACCACCGTTCGCGCCGATGTTCGACGCGCTGCGTCGCCAGGCCGGCCTCCACGTGCCGCACGCGGTGCTGCGTGCCGCCTGAAGTCGGCGGGCCCGACATCCGGGCGGGCCGTCTCGCGAGCGACGAGTACGACCGGCACTTCGGCGACGCGCACCCGCCGCTGACGCCGGTCCAGGCGCTGATCGAGGCGGAGCGCTGCTACTACTGCTTCGACGCGCCGTGCGTCGCGGCCTGCCCGACCGGCATCGACATCCCGTCGTTCATCCGCCGCATCGCGGAGGACAACCTGCGCGGCGCCGCGAAGGCGATCCTGACGGCCAACGTCTTCGGCGGCATGTGCGCGCGCGTGTGTCCGACCGAGGTGCTGTGCGAAGAGGCCTGCGTGCGCAACACCGCCGAAGACAAGCCGGTGGAGATCGGCCTGTTGCAGCGGCGCGCGACCGACCACTATTTCGCGAGACCCGGCGCTCCGCTCTTCGTCCGCGCGCCTGCCAGCGGCAAGCGCATCGCGATCGTCGGCGCCGGACCGGCGGGTCTGTCGTGCGCGCACCGCGCCGCGCTGCTCGGTCACGACGTCACGGTGTTCGAAGCGCGCACGAAGCCGGGCGGCCTCAACGAATACGGGATCGCCGCGTACAAGACGGTCGGCCACTTC
>CAXTPX010000100.1:0-8215 GCA_964246005.1 uncultured Burkholderiaceae bacterium
GGCAAGCCAGCGAAACGGTGTAGTTGAAACGAAATCCAGTCGACTCAACACGTTAACGCTTCTTGCTCATGTGGATAACTATGTGCATATCTTTATTTCCGCATCGAAAGCACGTGCTGTGGGCAGGGCGTGCGACGCGGTTGGCGCGTCGGAGTGCCATGAATCTAAAGCGCTTTGCCGGCGACCGGTGCCTGTTTGACGACCTGTGACGGTCTGTGATAGCGAGGGCATCTTGTGGACAGATGAGAAGGGCGACGGCCCCGCGCCGTCCCGGGTGGTCGAGTCGAATGCTCCGGGCGGCCTCGTACCGCAACGGGTGGTGCCGATCGGGGAGCTTGCCCGTCAGGTCGCTTCGGCCCTCGAACGCACCTTTCCGTTGACCTGGGTGGGCGGCGAGATCTCCAACTGGACGAAGGCCACTTCGGGTCACTGGTACTTCTCGCTGAAGGACCGGGATGCGCAGATCCGCTGCGTGATGTTCCGCAGTCGCAACCAGAACGTCGACTGGACGCCCGCGCAGGGCGACCGCGTCGAAGCGCGCGTCCTGCCGGGCCTCTACGTACCGCGCGGCGACTTCCAACTGCAGGTCGAATCGATGCGGCGAGCCGGCGCGGGCGCGCTGTTCGAAGCGTTCCTGCGGATCAAGGCCGCGCTGGAGGCGGCGGGGCTCTTCGACCCGCGGCGCAAGCGGCCGCTGCCGCTGCACCCGCGCGTGATCGGCGTCGTCACGTCGACGCAGGCGGCCGCACTGCGTGATGTGCTGACGACCATCGCTCGTCGTTCACCGCATGTCGAGGTGATCGTCTACCCGGCGCAGGTGCAGGGCGAAGGCGCGCCCGCGCGCCTCGTCGAGGCGATCGCCGCCGCGTCGCATCCGGGCGCGGCGCATGCGATCGACGTCCTGCTGCTCGTTCGCGGCGGGGGCAGCATCGAGGACTTGTGGGCCTTCAACGACGAGCGGGTCGCCCGCGCGATCGCGGCGTCGACCGTACCGGTGGTGAGCGGCGTCGGGCACGAGACCGACTTCACGATCGCCGACTTCGTCGCCGATGTCCGCGCGCCGACGCCGACCGCCGCAGCGGAGCTCGCAAGCCCCGACGCACCGCTGCTCGCCGCGCGCATCGGGCGACAGCGCGCGGCGTTGCAGCGGTCGCTCGAGCGGTCGCTCAACGGACTCGGGCAACGGGTCGACGAGGCGGTGAGGCGGCTGCGCTCGCCGCAGCAGCGGATGACGGCTGCGCGCGAACGCCTGACGCAGAGCGAGCGGCGGCTCGTCCGGGCACAGGCCGCCATCGTCATCTCGAACGCTCGATCGACGTCCCATCTCGCCAACCGCCTACGAGGCGCCGCGCCCGACGCGCGGAGGGTCGAGGTGCGGCTTCGAGGACTGGAGGAGCGCCTCGTCCGCGCGATGCGTCGTCGGCTGCACGATGCGGGACAGGTCACGCTCGGCAACCAGCAGCGACTCGTGCTGCTCGATCCGCACGCGATCCTCGAACGCGGGTACGCGATCGCGCGCGACACGCACGGTGCGATCGTCCGCGACACGACCCGTCCCGGGATCGGCGAGTCGTTGACGGTCGAAGTCGCGCGTGGGCGCTTCGTGACGCGCGTCGTCACGGTCGCGAGCGACGAGCCGGTTCGGGGCCGGCTCAGCGACGTGCCTGATCGCGGATAGAATCGCGCGCTGCACGAGCAGAATCGCGCCGAGCACGAACACAGATCCCTGATTTCGGCGCACCGTCGCCCGCGTTCGTTTCGCCACACATCACGGTCACGGCCGTGTCACCGAGGACATCTATGGAACACAAGCTACCGCCCCTGCCGTACGCGATGGACGCCCTGGCCCCGAACGTTTCGAAGGAGACGCTCGAGTATCACTACGGCAAGCATCATCAGGCGTACGTGACGAACCTCAACAACCTGATCAAGGGCACCGAGTTCGAGGAAGCGTCGCTGGAGGACATCGTCCGCAAGTCGTCGGGCGGCATCTTCAACAACAGCGCGCAGGTCTGGAATCACACGTTCTACTGGAGCAGCCTGTCGCCTGCCGGCGGCGGCGAAGCGAGCGGCGCGATCGGCGACGCGATCAAGGCGAAGTGGGGCGACTTTCCGGCGTTCAAGGAAGCGTTCACGAAGGCGGCGATCGGCCAGTTCGGTTCGGGCTGGGCCTGGCTCGTCAAGAAGGGCGACGGCGTCGACATCGTGACGACCAGCAATGCCGATACGCCGAAGAAGGGTGCCGATACGCCGCTCCTGACGTGCGACGTATGGGAACACGCGTATTACGTGGACTATCGCAACGCCCGCCCGAAGTACATGGAAGCCTTCTGGAACATCGTCAACTGGGACTTCGCGAACCAGAACCTGGGCTGAGCCATCGGTTCATGGCCGCGAGCCGACGTCGAGCGGTCCTCGCGTTCTGGCTGGCGTTCTCCAGATCGATCGTTGCATTTGCCACGTGCTTCGGCGCTGTCGCGCCGATATCGGCCGCCGCGGCCGACATGACGTGGTTCGTGCAGGGCGGGGACGGGGATCGGGCGACCCGCGAAACGACGGTCGGGCTGACGCGGCAGCTTTGGCCGGACTCGACCGCCGCGAGTGCCTGGTCCGTCTACGGCGAGGCAGCGGTCGGCGAATGGTTCACGCACGATCATCCCGACGGGGGACGGTCGCACTTCACGCACGTCGGACTGACCCCGGTCGTTCGCTATGCGTTCGGCGACGGCTTGTACGTCGAGGCGGGCATCGGTGCGCAACTCGTCGTGCCGCGTTTCCACGACGAGGGCCGACGGTTCTCGACCGTCTACCAGTTCGGCGACCACCTCGCGATCGGCAGGCGCTTCGGCGAAGCCGATCGAAACGAGATGTCGTTGCGGATCGAGCACTTCTCGAACGGCGGCATCCGCAACCCGAACCCCGGACAGAACTTTCTCGAACTCAGATACGCACGGCACTTCTGATCGAAGCGCGCGCCGCAATCATTGCGCCGCGCGCGGCAGTCCCGAAATCTTCGCGCCTGCGACGATGCCGTGCTTGCCGAACCAGCCCTGGCTCATCTCGAGTGCGTAGCGGGCCGGCCTGGCGGCGCAATGGTTGTCTTCCGACTGCGGCGCCATGTCTTCGATGTTGACGATGCGACCGTCGTCGCCGATGAAGGCGACCGATAGCGGAATGAGGGTGTTGCGCATCCACATGCACTGCACGGCGGGCTCGTCGAAGAGGAAGACCATGCCCTGGTTGAATCCCAGCGACCGGCGGAACATGAGGCCCTTCGATCGCTCGGCCGGGGCGAGCGCGACCTCCGCCTTGATGACGTGGATGCCCGCCGTCAGCGGAATGACGCGGAACTCCGTGGCCGTCTGCTGCGCTGCCGCCTGCTGGAGGATCGAGCCGGACAGCAGCGCGATCACCGCGCCGAGTGCGACGATGGTGCGACGCCCGCCGCTCAGGGCGCGCTTGTCGTCATGAGGATGTTCTTGTGCCACTGATCGCTCCGGTCGACCGACCATGAAAAATGCCGACCACGAGGTCGGCATTTTTGCGCCTGCCGCAGACTTCAGTTCAGGGGCTTGTCGCCGACCTTCTCGTCACGCTTGGCCTTGCGAGCCTTGCTCTTGGCGATCCGCTTTGCCTTGGCATCCGACACCGGCTTGTCCGAGACGATCGGTGCGCCGTCCTTGCCGACGAACGTCGTGTCCTTGGTCGTGCCGGCAGCAGGTTGGGTCGGGGGTGTTGCATTGGTTTGCGCGAATGCAGTGGCTGCAAACAGCGTAGCGACCAGCGTTGCGATCAGCTTGCTCATTTTGTTTCCCTCAAAAGTTTTTCACGGATTGATTATCGGCCTGACTCGAATGGCTTGTAAAACATGCGCTGCAACAACGACCGGCCAGAGCTTCGGGTCATCCCCAATAACGTCGGTTGCGCAGGCCGGTTGACAGCGTTCTTCCGGACCGCCCGAACACCGTTTCGGCGTTCATTGCACCGACGCGACGCCGAGTCTATCCGCATCCACGGCCGTCCACTCGCCCGGCGCCAGATCGAGCTCGAAAAGATCGAGCCGACCGATCCCGGCGCGAACGAGCCGCAACGTCGGGTGTCCGATGGCGGCCGTCATTCGACGGACCTGGCGATTCTTCCCTTCGTGCAATTCGATCTCCAGCCACGAGACGGGCATCGACGCGCGATACCGGATCGGCGGCGTCCGCGCCGACAGCGCCGGCTCGGCGACACGGGCGGCGCGCGCCGGAGCGGTTCGAAAGGCGGTCCTTCCTTCGCCGATGGTTATCGGTGAAGCGAGCCGCGCGAGCGCCGTCTGATCGGGAATGCCTTCGACCTGTGCGAGATAGCGCTTGACGAGGCCTTCCGCGGGATTGGCGATCGCATGCTGCAGACGACCGTCGTCGGTCAGCAGAAGGAGACCCTCGCTGTCGAAGTCGAGGCGACCGGCCGCGTAGACGTCCGGTACGTCGATGTAGCCGGCGAGCGTCTGTTTCCCGGCCTCCGAGGTGAACTGCGACAGCACGCCGTACGGCTTGTGGAATGCGATCAACACCGGCGGTCCCGTCGAGCAGGGCTTCGAAAGCCGGTGGCTTGGGGCATAATTTCGCCCTTCCGCCGGGACGGGTCCGTCGAAACGATGCGCCCGCCCGGCGTCGACTCGCGAAGCTTCATCTGCGCATCACCCGCCCCGACCATCGCGCTGTGAACCAGCGCGACACGTCGCATCGCCCCGAACTTCCATGGAGATTCAAATGTTCGAGCACGTCAAGATTCCCAGCGTCGGCGAGAAGATCACCGTCAACGCCGATTATTCCCTGAACGTGCCGGACCAGCCGATCCTGCCGTACATCGAAGGCGATGGGACCGGTGCCGACATCACGCCGGTGATGATCAAGGTCGTCGATGCCGCGGTCGCGAAGGCCTATGGCGGCAAGCGGCAGATCCAGTGGATGGAGATCTATGCGGGCGAGAAGTCGACGCGCGTCTACGGTCCCGACGTGTGGCTGCCGCCCGAGACGCTCGAGATCCTGAGGGACTACGTGGTGTCGATCAAGGGACCGCTGACGACGCCGGTCGGCGGCGGCATCCGTTCGCTGAACGTCGCGCTGCGGCAGGAGCTCGACCTGTACGTCTGCCTGCGCCCGGTCCGTTATTTCGCCGGCGTGCCGAGCCCGGTGAAGGCGCCCGAGAAGGTCGACATGGTGATCTTCCGCGAGAACTCCGAAGACATCTACGCCGGCATCGAGTACCAGGCGGAGAGCGAGCAGGCGAAGAAGCTGATCGATTTCCTGATCAACGAGATGGGCGTCAAGAAGATCCGCTTCCCCGGTACGTCGGGCATCGGCATCAAGCCGGTGTCGCGGGAAGGCACCGAGCGCCTGGTCCGCAAGGCACTGCAATACGCGGTCGACAACGACAAGCCGTCGGTGACCCTGGTCCACAAGGGCAACATCATGAAGTACACCGAGGGTGGCTTCCGCGACTGGGGCTACGCACTCGCGCAATCCGAGTTCGGTGCGAAATTGATCGACGGTGGCCCGTGGTGCAGCTTCAAGAACCCGAAGACCGGCAGCGAGATCATCGTGAAGGACGTCATCGCCGACGCGTTCCTGCAGCAGATCATCCTGCGCCCGCACGAGTACTCGGTCATCGCGACGCTGAATCTCAATGGCGATTACATCTCCGACGCGTTGGCGGCACAGGTCGGCGGCATCGGGATCGCACCGGGCGCCAACCTGAGCGACTCGGTCGCGATGTTCGAGGCGACCCACGGCACGGCGCCGAAGTACGCCGGAAAGGACTATGTCAATCCGGGGTCGGAGATCCTGTCGGCCGAGATGATGTTGCGGCACATGGGCTGGTTCGAGGCGGCTGACCTGATCATCTCGTCGATGGAGAAGTCAATCCTCGCGAAGCACGTCACGTACGACTTCGCGCGACTGCTCGAAGGCGCGACGCAGGTCTCGTGCTCGGCGTTCGGCCAGGTGATGATCGACCACATGTAAGGCGCGATCGCGGCGCCGTGTCCTCAGCGCGGGGCGGGGGCCGACGTCGTCTGCAGGTCGAGTTGGCGTCTCGCCCGCTCGAGGTTCGACTCGACGGCGAGCGCGACGGCCGAACCCGGGGCCGAACGGGCCAGCAGCCGCTCCCAGAAGCCGGTCGCAGCAGCAACGTCGTTGCGTTCGCCGGCCTCGTTGGCCGCGATCGCGAGCGCCCTGGCGTTGTCCGGTTCGAGGACCAGCGCACGCTGGATCTGCCGGACCGGTTCGCCACTGAAGCGTTCGCCCTGCATCGTCGCGAGCGCTTCGGCCAGATCCACCAGCGCGTCGGCATCGTCCGGCTGCAGGTCGACCAGTCGTCGATAGGCCTGCACTGCCTCGCCATCGCGATGGAGCTGCAGGTACGAACGCGCCAGCGTGCGCCAGCCGCGCAGGTCGTCGGGCGTGTCCCGCAGCCGGGCCGCCAGCCGCGCGACCATCTGCTCGACCATCGCGCGATTCTCATCGACCGGTGGCGGGACGATCGCCTCGATGTTGCCGAGCCTCGCGTACAGCGCGACGGCCATGCAGGGCACGAGCAACGCGAGCACTGTCCCGGTTCCGCTTCGCACGATCGACAGCGCGCTTCCTGCCGCACGAAGCGGCCGCAACAGCCAGAAGAGACTTGCAGCGACCATCAGCGTCGCGCAGCCGGCGAATGCGATCATCGATGCACTCGACCCGCCTCGTCGGCGCGTGACCCGGTCATGCGGGAAGTGCCGCGGGAACGCTCTGGCGTCGCGCACGCGTGCCGCGCCGGTCGGTCGCTGCGAGGACCCCGCCGCACGCCATCAACAGGCATCCTGTCCAGATCCAGCCCACGAACGGCTTGGCGTACAGGCGCACGCTCCACGCGCCGCCGGAGAGCGACTCGCCGAGCGATACGTACAGATCGCCCGACACGACACTGCGGATCGCCGCCTCCGTCGTCACGGCGCGCTGGACCGGGAAGAAGCGCTTCTCCGGAAAGAGCGTGTCGATCAGCACGCCGTTCTGCCGGATCTCCAGCGTGCCGCGCGAGCCGGTGTAGTTCGGACCGGCGAGGTCGGTCGTGCCGTTGAACCGGACGTCGAAGCCGGCGATCTCGACCGATCGTCCGACATCCATCGTGACGTCGCGCTCCGTCTCATAGCTCTTGACCAGCGTGACGCCGGCGATGAAGACCGCGACGCCGCAGTGGCCGACGACCATCCCGTAATAGCCGCGCGACTGTGCCGCCAGTCGGGCCCCGACCCCGGCATCGAGTCGACGGAGGCGCTCGACCAGGCCGGCGGCCGTCGTGGCGACGATCCACGTCGCAAGCAGCAGGCCGAACGCCGTCCATCCCGACCATCGGCCGAGCGCGACCGGCAGCAGCAGCGCGACGACGATCGACACGCCGAACGCGAATCGCAGGCGCTTCGCGAGGTCGGGCACGGACGCGTCCTTCCATCGTGCCAGCGGGCCGATCCCCATCAGCAGCACGAGCGGGGCCATCAACGGGACGAACACGGTCTCGAAGTACGGCGTCCCGACCGAGATCCTGCCGAGGTTCAAGGCATCGAGCACCAGCGGATAGAGCGTTCCGAGCAAGACCGTCCCGGCCGCCGCCATCAGCAGCAGGTTGTTGGCGAGCAAAAATGTTTCGCGCGAAACGATCGCGAAGCGGCCACCGCGTTCCGTGCGTGGCGCGCGCCACGCGAACAGTGCGAGCGACGCGCCGATGACCAGCGTCAGGAAGCCGAGCAGGAAGACGCCGCGCAGGGGATCGTTCGCGAACGCGTGGACGGAGCCGAGGACACCCGACCGCACGAGGAAGGTCCCGAGCAGGCTCGTGGCGAAGGCGCAGATCGCCAGCAGCACGGCCCAGTTGCGGAACGCGCCACGCCGCTCGACGACCGCGAGCGAATGGATCAGCGCGGTGCCGATCAACCAGGGCACGAACGAGGCGTTCTCGACCGGATCCCAGAACCACCACCCACCCCAGCCGAGCACGCGATAGGCCCACCAGCTGCCGAGCGCGATGCCGACCGTCAGGAAGCACCATGCGGCGATCGTCCAGGGCCGCGCCCGCCGCGCCCACGCCGCATCCGGCGGGCCGCCGAGAAGCCCGGCGACCGCGAACGCGAACGTCACCGAGAAGCCGACGTAGCCGATGAACAGCACCGGCGGATCGGAAGCGCGGCGCCAAGGCG
>CAXTPX010000101.1:0-8212 GCA_964246005.1 uncultured Burkholderiaceae bacterium
GTGCATCGGTTCCGGCGGGGTCGGGGCAGTCATGGTCGAGCGTTCGCGGCCGATCGGAGTTGTCAATTTTGGTTGACACTCATATTATCCGGGGATGTTGACAGTCAGGCGTGGCGCAGAGCATTCCGGGACGGCCGACCACGTCGATCCCGACCGGGCATCTTCCGATCCGCGGCCTCACGCCGTCGTCATCGGCAGCGGCTTCGGCGGCCTCGCGGCCGCCGTCCGCCTCGGCGCCCGCGGCTATCGCGTGACGGTGGTCGAACAGCTCGACGCGCCCGGCGGCCGCGCGCAGGTGCATCGCCAGGACGGCTTCGTGTTCGACGCGGGTCCGACCGTCATCACCGCGCCGTTCCTGTTCGAAGAGCTGTGGGCGCTGGCCGGCCGGCGCATGAGCGACGACGTCGACCTGCGCCCGGTGGCGCCGTTCTATCGCGTGGTCTTCGACGACGGCGAACGCTTCGAGTACACCGGCGATGCCGCATCGATGCGGGCCGAAGTGGAACGCCTCGCCCCCGGCGACGTCAACGGCTACGAACGCTTCCTCGCGGCCAGCGAGGCGATCTATCGCGTCGGCTTCGAGGCGCTCGGCGACGAGCCGTTCGACCGCTGGACCGACATGGCGAAGGTGTTGCCCGAGCTGTTGCGGCTCGAAGCTTACCGGACCGTCTACTCGCTCGCGTGCAAGCACGTCACCGACCCGCGGCTGCGCGTCGTGCTGACGTTCCAGTCGCTGCTGGTCGGCGGCAATCCGTTCGCGACGACCTCGGTGTACTGCCTGATCGCGTTCCTCGAGCGTCGCTGGGGCGTGCACTTCCCGATGGGTGGCACTGGACGCCTCGTGACCGGACTGGTCGGCCTGATCGAAGGGCAGGGCGGCCAGGTGCGCTGCAACGCGGAGGTCGCGCAGATCATCGTCGGCGGCGCGGGTCGCACGCGCGCGGCGAGCGGCGTGCGCCTCGCGGACGGCGAGAACCTCGCCGCCGATGTCGTCGTGTCGAACTGCGACTCGGCCTGGACCTACAGGCACCTTCTCGCACCCGAACATCGCCATCGCTGGACGGACAAGCGCATCGAGCGCTCGCGATACTCGATGAGCCTCTTCGTCTGGTACTTCGGCACGAACCGGCGCTACGAGGACGTCGCGCATCACACGATCCTCCTCGGTCCGCGTTACCGCGAACTGCTCGGCGACATCTTCGATCGCAAGTTGCTCGCCGACGACTTCAGCCTGTACCTGCACCGACCGACCGCGACCGATCCGTCGCTCGCGCCCGACGGCTGCGACGCGTTCTACGTGCTGTCGCCGGTGCCGCATCTCGACAGCGGGGTCGACTGGCTGCAGACCGGCGAGCGCTATCGGACGCTGGTCGAGGCGCGACTCGAGGCGAAGCTGCTGCCGGGCCTCGGCAAGGCGGTCGTCACGTCACGACTGCTCACGCCGCAGGACTTCCAGGACCGGCTGTCGTCGTTCAAGGGTGCCGCCTTCGGGCTCGAGCCGGTGCTGACGCAAAGCGCGTGGTTCCGCCCGCACAACCGCAGCGAGGAGGTCGACCGCTTGTATCTCGTCGGCGCGGGCACGCACCCGGGTGCGGGTCTGCCGGGCGTGCTGTCGTCGGCCCGCGTCCTCGACAAGATCGTGCCGCATGCGGATGCGCTGGTTCGAAGTGAACGTGGTCCGAAAGGAGTTGCATGACCGAACACTGCACGATCGCGCCGGCCGACCTGGCCGCCTGCCGGACGTCGCTCGCGAACGGGTCGCGGACCTTCCTCGCGGCGTCGCACGTGCTGCCGCGTCCGGTCCGCGACGCCGCCTGCGCGCTGTACGCGTTCTGCCGGCTCGCCGACGATGCGGTCGATCAGAGCGCGGACGGCGCGACCGGAACGGCCGTGGGTGCGCTGCGGTTGCGGCTCGAAGCGATCTACGCGGGCCTCCCGGCCGACCATGCCGCCGATCGGGCGCTTGCCGCGGTCGTGCGCGCGTACGGCATCGCGCGCGCATTGCCCGAAGCGCTGATCGAGGGCTTCGAATGGGATGCGGAGGGCCGACGCTTCGAGACGCTCGACGAGCTGCATGCGTACGCGGCGCGGGTCGCCGGTTCGGTCGGCGCGATGATGGCCCTGCTGATGGGGGTGCGGACGCCGACGGAAGTCGCGCGGGCGTGCGACCTCGGCGTCGCGATGCAGTTGTCCAACATCGCCCGCGACGTCGGCGAGGATGCGCGCATGGGGCGGCTCTATCTGCCGCGAAGCTGGATGCGCGAGGCGGGGATCGATCCCGATGCGTGGCTCGCCGCGCCCGTTCACAGCGAGGCGCTCGGCACCGTCGTGCGCCGCCTGCTCGACGAGGCCGACGTGCTGTATGCGCGGGTGGGTGGCGGCATCGCGCAACTGCCGCGCGCGTGTCGTCCCGGCATCAACGCGGCGCGCCACCTGTACGCGGCCATCGGTCACGAAGTCGCCCGGCGCGGGCTCGACGCGGTGAGCCGGCGCGCCGTCGTGCCGGCCCGGCGCAAGGCACGCATCCTGATCACGGCAACCGTCGGATCGTTGTTGCCGATCGCCCGGCGTCGGACGCGACGGAGCGAGGCGCCGTTGCCGGCGACGTTGTTCCTGGTCGACGCGGCGGCCGATCGGTCGATGCGTCCGCTCGCGACGCCCGCCGTTCGACGCTGGCGCCTCGGCGCGCGCGCGGTGTGGACGATCGAGCTGTTCGAACGGCTCGAGCGGCAGGACCTCGCCGCGAGCGCGCTGCGCTGGCCGGTGGCGCGTTGATCTGGATCGAGGTCGTGATCGCGTTCGTGGTGCCGGTCGGGTGGGGCGTGTGGCAGTTGATCGACCTGCGGCGCGAGCGGCGGCGGGATGCGGAGAAGGTGGCTGGCCGTAGGAACGAGCGTTCGTAGACACGACGCTGGCCCGCCTTCGCGGGAACGACGAGCGAAGGATCAGCGGCGACCTTGAATTCGTCGTCCCCGCGCAGGCGGGGACCCGTGGCGTCGCGGTGGCCGCATCGAGTGCGGCACGACGTGACCGAACGACCCTGGGTTCCCGCGTTCGCGGGAACGACGAGCTAAGTTACCCGCTTCGGCATCCGGAACGGCAGCAGCGCCCGCACCCAGCGGCGCTCGAAGCGCTCCATCGACAGATACTCGTGCACCGCCGTCACCGGCTGGCCGAGCCAGCGCGCCTCGGTCACGCTGCGCGAATAGAACGGGCCGTCTTCCAGCGACGTCTTGATGGTGGGCGCGACGGATGGATCGGAACGCGTCGATCGGTCGAGTCCCCACAGCGTCCGCGGCAACCGCGCGACCGGCGGCGCGACGAACGGGGCGACGCCGCCGTCGGCATCGAAGCAGTCGCTGATCGCGCGCTCGCTGCCATCGGTCCGCTCCACGTCGTAGACCACCGCGGTGCGACCGTCTGCGAGATGCGCCCGCGACCAGTTCCAGCGCGCGAAGTCGGCCTCGAGCGGCCGCGTGCCGCGGTTGCTGTCGAGATACGCCGAGCCGGACCACGCGAGCTCTGGCGCGCAGAGCGCGACATCGATCCGGGCACACGGCGCGATCACGCCCCAGCGATGACGACCCGCATCGTCGAGCCACACGCGATGAACCGGACGGGCGCCGAGCCGGACGTCGATCGTGCCGCGGATGCGGCGCGGAATCGGCGACGACACCTCGTCGAGCGAGAGGCGCAGCGAGTCGCCGACCCACTCGAGCGAACTCGGCCCGATCGCGAGACGCGTCGCGCTGCGTTCGACGTCCTCGCGGCGACGCTCGGTCATCGACCAACGCCGTCCCTTCGCGCCGTACAGCGCGACGTTGATCGTGCAGTGGTCGAGCGGATCGGCATCGACCGCCGACTGCGAGCGTCGACGCGCATGGCGCGCATGCGCGTAGTAAGGCGAGAACACGCTGCCGAGGAACGCGATGATCGTCAGGCCCTGCGTGCCGTCGTCGCTCAGCGCGTCGAGGTACCACCAGGTGTAGCCACCCGGGGCGACCGCGACGTCGAAGCGCGTGGCATCGTGGTCCGGTCCGCCATCAGGCGCTCCGCCGCCAGCCGTCCCGACAGCAGCGCCATCGGCAGTCCCGGACCCGGATGCACGCTCCCGCCCGCCAGGTACAGCCCCGGCACCTTGCTCTTCGACGACGGCCGCTCGAACGACGCCGCCCAGCCGTGCGTCGCCCGGCCGTACAGCGCGCCCCCCGTCGCCGGGAACAGGCGCGCAAAGTCCGACGGCGTCGTGATCGTCGGCGGACCGGTCGGGGCGTCGTGGCGAAGCCCGCACGACGCCAGCTTCTTCCACATCGATGCTTCGCATCGCTCGAGCTCCTCTCGGGTCAACGGTCGCACGTCGGCATCGGCCGGCGCGTTGACCAGGCACATCAATCGTTCGGGACGGCCGTACGACCATGGCGTCGCCTCGTCGCTCGCAAATTCGTCTTTCACCCCGCGGTCCTGGGCACAGACGTAGACGGTCGGGTCGGCCGGCGTCGTGCGCGACGTGAACAGCTGGTCGAACTCCCGCGGACTGTCGGCGCCGAAGAACACGTTGTGTCGCAGCAGCGGGAAGTCGTCGACGCGTGCCCGCAGATGCCACGTGATCGCCGACAGCGATCGTTGTTGCGGACCGATCACCGGCGCCCCGACGCGGACGTCGTCGCCGAGCAGGCCGCTGCCGAGCGCGCTCGTGTCGCCGTTGAACACGACGGCCGATGCGGCGATGCGTTCGCCCGACGCGAGCACCACGCCGCACGCGCTGCCTCGCTCGACGACGATCCGTGCGACCGGGCTGTCGCAGCGCACTTGCCCGCCACGCTCCTCGATCAGCGTGCGCAGCGCGACCGCGATCCGATGCATGCCGCCGTCGACGAGCCAGACGCCGTCCTGCTCGACGTGCGCGACCAGCATCAGCGTCGCCGGTGCGAGGAACGGCGACGAGCCGCAATAGGTCGCGTAGCGCCCGAACAGCTGCCTCAGTCGTTCGTCGCGAAAATACTTCGACAGCTCTGACCACATCGTCGCGAACGGCGAGATGCGCATCAGATCGCCAAGGCCCCGGAAACCGACGCGCTTCGCGAGCGAGACCGGGTTCGGCTGCGAGCTGCGCAGGAACGGCTCCTCGAGCGTCCGGTAGATCGAGCGCGCCCGCTCGCAGAACGCCCGATAGCCCCGGGCGTCGGCTGCGCCGGCGAAGGCGCCGATCGCATCGACGCTGCGTTCGATGTCGACGAAGAGGTCGAGGCGTTCGGTCGCGTTCCACGCGTGGCGCGCGAGCGTGCCGACCGGCTTCAACGTCAGCCAGTCCCCCACCGTCGCGCCGACGTCGGCGAACAACGCGTCGAACGCCCAGCGCATCGTCAGCACGGTCGGACCGGCGTCGAGAGGCTCGCCGTCGATCTCGACGGTGCGCAGCTTGCCGCCGACCTCCGATGCGCTCTCGAGCACGACCACGTCGATCCCGCGCGATGCGAGCAGCAACGCGGAGGTCAGGCCGCCGATGCCGGCGCCGACGACGACGACGGGCCGTCCGCTCATGGGCGTGACGAAATTGCTCGACGGCATTGACGGTACGAGTTCATGTGTCTATCCTAACTTACAGACCGAGTTGTCAGAGAAATGAGACACCCCGGACTCGAACCTCGTCGGGAGCATGTCCGTGAATGCACAGCAACGTATCCAGCTGGTCCTCGAAGCCGCCATCGCGCGAGGCGACGGCGCCGGCGCACCGCCGCGGCTCGGACTGGCGATTCGTCACGCGGTATTCCCGGGCGGCGCCCGCATCCGGCCGCAGCTGTGCATCGCAGTCTCGATGGCGTGCGGCGAGGATGATCCCGCACTGGCCGATGCCGCAGCCGCGTCGATCGAACTGCTGCACTGTGCATCGCTGATCCACGACGACCTGCCGTGCTTCGACGACTCCCCGCTGCGTCGGGGCCTGCCGTCGGTCCACGCGGCCTTCGGCGAACGCCTCGCCGTGCTGGCCGGCGACGCGCTGATCGTCGCCGCGTTCGAGGCGCTGGCCGCCGGCGCCGCCCGCTCACCGGTCCGTGTGCCGGGCCTGGTCGCGACGATCGCCGCCGGGGTCGGACGTCCGTTCGGCATCGCCGCGGGACAGGCGTGGGAATGCGAGCCGCGCTGCGTGCTGACCGACTACCACCGCGCGAAGACCGGCGCGCTGTTCGCCGCGGCCACGATGGCCGGCGCGCAGGCTGCCGGCGCGGACGCGCGACCCTGGCGTGCGCTCGGCGCGAGCCTCGGCGAGGCCTATCAGGCAGCCGACGACATCCGCGATGTCGTGGCCGATCCGGCGGTGCTCGGCAAGCCGGTCGGCCGCGACGTCGCGCTCGACCGACCAAGCGTCGCGCGCGAGTACGGGCTGCACGAAGCGGTCCGCCAGTTCGACCGGCTGGTGGCCGATGCCTCGGCCGCCATCCCCGAGTGCCCGGGTGCGCCGTACCTGCGCGCGCTGGTCAAGAGCGAGGCCACGCGCCTCGTGCCGGCCGCGTGGTGCACGGACATGGACCGGATCGCCGCGTAGCGTCACCCGTCGGCCGATGGCGATCGTCGAAACGACCGGCGTTCCCCGCCCGGTCGCGGTCGTGGCGCACGCGGCGGAGCCGCATGGCTTCCCGTGGGTCGATCGCGTGCTCGCATGGCGCGACCGGCTTCTCGCGAGCCCGCGGTTCCAGCGCGGCGCGGCCCGCTTCCTGCCGACGCGCTTCGTCTCGCGCCGCCGCGCACGTGCCCTGTTCGATCTGGTGGCCGGCTTCACGTACTCGCAGGTCCTGCTCGCGTGCGTGCAACTCGGGCTCTTCGAATTCCTGCTCGAACGACCGCGCAGCCGCGCCGAGCTCGCGACGCACACGGCCCTCACGGACGACGCGATCGACCGCCTCCTGCAGGCCGCGGTCTCGCTGCGCCTGATCGAGCGGCGGAGCGGCGGCCGCTTCGGCCTCGGTCCGCTCGGCGCCCCGCTCGCCGGCAACGCGGCCATCGTGTCGATGGTCGAGCATCACGCGGCGCTGTATGCCGACCTGGCCGACCCGGTCGCGCTGCTGCGGGCGCGCGGTGGCGAGAAGACGTCGACGCAGCTCGGCGCGGTGTGGGGTTATGCAGCCAACGAGGACGCTGCCGACCTGGACGACCGCCGCGTCGCCGCGTACTCGGCGCTGATGAGCGCGTCGCAGCCGCTCGTCGCCGACCAGATCCTCGATGCCTACCCACTGAAGCGGCATCGGCGCCTCCTCGACGTCGGTGGGGGCGAGGGACGCTTCGCGATCGCGGCGGCGCTTCGGTATCCGCATCTGCAAGCGACGGTCTTCGACCTGCCCGCGGTGGCGACCCGCGCACGCGAACGCGTGGCCGATGAAGGCCTGGCCACGCGGATCACCGCGGTCGGTGGCGACTTCGCGCGGGATCCGTTGCCGGATGGGGCGGACATCGCGACGCTGGTCCGCGTCATCCACGACCACGACGATGCGCGCGCCCGACACATCCTGCGGGCGGTCCACGGCGCGTTGCCGCCCGGCGGCGTCCTGCTGCTCGCCGAGCCGATGGCGGAGACGCCCGGTGCCGAGCCGATGGGCGACGCGTACTTCGGGATGTACCTGCTTGCGATGGGCAGCGGCCGGCCACGGACGCCCCGCGAACTCGAATCGATGCTTCGGCACGCCGGCTTCACGCAGGTGCGATTGCTCGGGACGTCGTTGCCGCTGCAGACCCGCGTGATCGCGGCGACCCGGTGATGCGGCCGGGCTGCAAGCCATCTCAAGTCATCCGTGCAACGCAGCATCGATTGCTGTCAATTAAAGTTGACAGGTAGCTGCGTAAGAATATGATGACAACCTGAAGCAGGTTTCCGGACTCGACGATTTTCACTTCTGCCCAGACGCGGGTCCGAACCCTCAAATCACGATGAACACGAACGCCGTCGTTTTCGAACAACCCGAACGTCTCAGCATCCAGCACCTCGACCTGTGCGAAGCGGGTGAGGGCGATGTGGTCGTGGACGTCCAGCACAGCGGCATCAGCACCGGCACCGAGAAGCTGCTGTGGACCGGGCGCATGCCGAAGTTCCCGGGGATGGGCTATCCGCTCGTGCCGGGGTACGAATCGGTCGGCATCGTCAGCGACGCCGGCGCGTCGTTTCGGCATCGCATCGGCGATCACGTCTTCGTTCCCGGCGCACGTTGCTACGGCGAGGTCA
>CAXTPX010000102.1:0-8177 GCA_964246005.1 uncultured Burkholderiaceae bacterium
GACACGCTTTTCGAAGCCGACGTGCTCGAGAAAATGCTGGACTTCGTCTCCAGGGATCAGAAGAACTTCCTGTTCGCTCCGGTGATCCGTGACCTGCATGACCGACAGGGCTTGCAATTCGCGAACGGCCTCGTGGACTGGGACCGCGTCCTGATCAAGGGCGGATCGAGCGATACGGACTTTCGGCAACTCGTGGACGCGGGCGCCACGCCGGTTCTCACCGGTACCGCACTGTTCTGCGATGTGCGCGCCGTCGCTGTCGTCGAGTCGTTCGATCCCCGCTTCTTCGCGTACTGGGAGGACATCGACTTCACGGTGCGGGCGGCCAGGGCCGGATACCCCAGCTGCGTCGTGCCGACGCTGACGGTCTATCACGACTCACCGAACCGCAACGATCGCCCGCCGCATCATCCCTATTACATGATCCGCAACGAAGCGCTGTTCTGGCGCCTGCATCATCGTGGCTCGGCCCTCCGCTGGCGTCGAATCTGGCTCGCCAAGGCACTCGAGTGGCTGGGCGAATTTCGCGACCTCGGGCAGCGCGAGCACATGCGTGCCTGCGCGGACGCCATCTGGGACGCGGCTCGCGGTCGCTACGGTGCGCGAGACGAAACCAGGCCGTCGCCGACATGGCTCCTGCGTGCGCTCGCGGCTCGCCCCCATCTGCTCGCGGCCCTGGTCAGGGGCAATGTGGCGAGCGTGTATCGACGTGTCGTCCGCCGTTGAGGCTTCGGGCTCGCACGAGCCCTGGATCCGTACCGGGTCGATCACGAGATGATCCGGGTCAGCGTGATCGTTCCGGTCTACAACCGGCAAGCGACGATCGGGAAGGCGATAAGCTCGGTGCTGGCGCAACGTTTCCCGGCATTCGAGATCATCGTCGTCGACGATGGCTCGACCGATGCGACGTCATCGGTCGTGGCGAGCATCCAGGACGCTCGCATCGTCCATCTTCGACAGGACAATGCCGGCGCAGGGGCGGCGCGCAATCGCGGACTCGATCACGCGCGCGGCGACTGGATCGCCTTTCTCGACTCCGACGACTGGTGGTGCGAGACGCGCCTGTCGGCCGCCGTCGCCGCCATCGAGGCCCGGCCGACGTTGCAGTTCATGCAGTCCAATCGATTGCACGTTCACGAGAATGCCTCGCGCAATCATGCGCACAGCGCATCGCGCGCGCGCATGGAAGACGCGGACAGCCTCCTCTCGGCCTTCATCATCAAGACCAGCGCGGTGATGATCCGCCGCGACCTGATCCTGCATCATCGGCTGCGCTTCCCGGTCGACCAGAAGACCTGCGAGGACTACCACCTGTTCTGGCGGGCGATCCTCTTCGCCGAGGCGATCGGCTATACGGAGGCGCTCGACGTCATGATCCGGGCGCTGCCGGAGAGCCTGTCGCGGCGGAACAGCGACGCCTATCTGCAGAGGGACAACATCAAGACGCTCGTCGAAGTTCGCGACTGGGCCCTCCGCAACGGCGCGAAGCCCGGACACGTCCGTGCGCTGAGTGAACATCTGCATTGGCAACTACGCGATTACTTCGTGATGCTGATGCGCGATCGACAACTCACGACGCTCGTGCGCTATGCCGCCCTTGCAGCGAAGCACGAGGGGCCGGTCCGTGGCATGCGGGGCCTGCTGTCCGCGCTGGTCGGCCTGGGAAGCGGGACACCCGTCGCCCCGGTCGAGCGATAGCGACGCACGCGGGTCGACATGCCGATGCTCTCATCCGAATCGAATCTTCCATGACCATTCAATGCCTGCAAACATGAGCCTCCGTGGGTCTCTTTCCCCGTCCACGGCTGCATTGGATGTCGCGGGCAGCGGCGCGCCGCCGTCCGTCATCCAGGGCATGCAGGCGGCGCTCGTGGGTCTTCCGTACTTCACCGGCGCCCTCGCGACGCTGGTCGTCGAACAGGGGCCGCAGGCGGCGCTGGCGACGCGCTATCGGGCGTGCGGCATGCGCCTCTTCGACGAGCTGCACGGCACCTTCGCACTGGCGCTCATGGATCGCCACGAAGGCGACCTGATCCTGGCCGTCGACCGCCTCGGCATCGAGACGCTGTGCTTCGGCACCGTTGCCGGCGCGTTCCACTTCTCGACCGATGCCAGCGAGGTCGCCGAGGCGCTTCGCACCGGACACGACCTCGCTTCGAGCGGAGCCGGCGGACTCGATCCGCAGGCGATCTTCGACTACCTGTTCTCGCATTGCATCCCCGGCCCGACGACCGTCTATCGAGGCGTGACGCGCCTCTTGCCGGGCCACGTGGCGCGCTTCTCCGGCGGCGAGGTCTCGGTCACGGCTTACTGGAGCCCGACCTACGAGAAGCGCTCGTCGGACCCGCTGCCGACACTCGAGGCGCGCTTTCTCGACGTGGTGGCGCAGTCGGTCACGCGGGCCATCGACGGCGCTGCCGCACCGGGCTGCTTCCTGTCCGGGGGCACGGACTCGTCGACCATCGCGGGCATGCTGGCCCGGGTCACGGGCAGCGCCCCCGAGACCTACTCGATCGGCTTCGATGCCGATGGCTTCGACGAGATGAGCTATGCCCGCATCGCGTCGAAGCGCTTCGGCACGAAGCATCACGAGTACTACATCACGCCCGCCGACCTGGTCGCCAGCATCCCCGAGATCGCGGCGGCCTACGACCAGCCGTTCGGCAACTCCTCGGTCCTGCCGACCTACTACTGCGCGAAGATGGCCCGGGCCGACGGCATCGACCGGCTGCTCGGCGGCGACGGTGGCGACGAGCTGTTCGGCGGCAACACGCGCTATGCGAAGCAGCGCGTGTTCGGTTACTTCGATCGCGCGCCCGGCGTCGTCCGGGCCGCGATGCAAGGCATGCTGGCCCCGGCCCTGTGGGACGCCGTGCCGATCGTGAAGAAAGCACGCAGCTACGTCCAGCAGGCGAGCGTCCCGATGCCCGACCGCATGCAGACCTACAACCTGCTGACGCGCATCGGCATCGGCACGATCTTCGAGCCTTCGTTCATCGAGCAGGTCGACGTCGATGCGCCGATCGAGGCGATGCGGGCTTGGTACCGGCGGACGAACGCGACCAGTCCGCTGAATCGCATGCTGGCGTTCGACATGAAGTACACGTTGACCGACAACGATCTGCCGAAGGTGGTGACCGCGTGCGCGCTGGCAGGCGTCCAGGTCGCGTTCCCGTTTCTCGACGATGCCGTCGTGGCGTTCGCGGAACGGCTCGATCCGGCGTTGAAGCTCAAGGGCCTGCAGCTCCGCTGGTTCTTCAAGCATGCATTGCGCGACTTCCTGCCGCCCGAGATCCTGACGAAGTCGAAGCACGGCTTCGGGCTTCCCTTCGGCATCTGGCTCGGCCGTGATCCGGCATTGAACGCACTGGCATTCGCGAGCCTCGAATCGTTGAAGCAGCGCGGCATCGTTCGCACGGCCTTCATCGACCAGCTGCGCGCCGACCTGCTCGCGGACCACGCGACCTACTACGGCGAGCTCGTCTGGGTGTTGATGATGCTCGAGCAGTGGTTGCAGACGCACCCGTCGCAACCCGCGTGAGCCGGGTGGCGTCCGCGATTGGACGCAGCCGGGTCAGCGTCGCACTGCGACCGCGACGAGATGACGCCAGCCGTCGAGCCGCATCGGCCCGAGCCCGATCAGCCTGAGCGCGTAGCGGGCGGCAATGGCGAATTGCCGATGCGCTCGATAGTGGAAGCAGAAGGTGGAGTAGACCTTGCGCAACCGATCGTCAATGTCCTTCGAGAACGATGCGAACGCAGCGTCGGACTTCGCGGCCAGCAGCATGCGGTCCTCGCAGTAGTACATCGGCCGGCCCGATCGCGTCAGGCTTCCACTGCGCAGGCGGTAGATGCCGGCATCGAGCGGCGCCAGGTAGAGATCCTGGCGGTTCGCGATCCGGACCCACAGGTCGTAGTCCTCGGCGCTCGGCAGCGTCTCGTCGAAGCCACCGAACGACAGCAGCAACGTGCGTTCGACCTGCACCGTCATCACCTGGATGCAGCCACAGCGCAGCAGCACGTCGACCGGACGGTGCAGGATCGACACGCGACCGGCCAGGTAGTCTTCCTCGATATGGCCGTAGAGACAGGGCGATCGTCGGCTGAGCGGCGACGGGGTCGACCGCCCGGCTTCGTCGCCGACGTCGAAGTGCGCGGCGCGCCAGAGCGCGTCCCGATGGCCGGCGAATGCGCTCTCCATCCTGGCCAGGAAGTCGGGATACAGCAGGTCGTCGGAGTCCAGGAAGCCGACGCGAACGCCGCGCGCGGCGAAGATGCCGGTGTTGCGTGCGCCGGCTGCGCCGCGGGTACGGTGGTTCTGCATCAATCGAATGGCCGGCGACAGACGGCATGCCTCTTCCAGGGCGGCAATGGTGTCGGCGTCGGTGCTCGCGTCGTCGACGATCAGCAGCTCCCACGACCCCTCGGGCTCGTCGGCGAACAACGTCTGCGCGACGATGGATCGAACCGAGTCGAGCAGCAGCCGGCCGGTGTTGAAGACCGGCATCACGATCGACAGCATCGGGACCGTGGGTTCGAGCCGCGGATCCGCCATCATGAAGACGCCGGTCGGGCGCAGTCGGCGAACGTTTGTGCGATTCGATCGACGACACCGGTCCGGTCGTAGAGCGAGCGAGCCTTCACGAAAGCCGCTGCGCCGAGTGCCATGCGCCGCGCAGAGTCGTCGAACAGTTGCAGGCAGGCCTCCGCGAACGTTTCGGGCGAATCGCGCAACAGGATCTCGTGGTCGTTCTCCAGCGCGAGGCCCTCGGCGCCGAGCGTCGTCGAGACGATCGCCTTCCGCGCCGCCGCGGCCTCGATGATCTTGATGCGAGTGCCCCCGCCGGCGAGGATCGGGCAACACACGACGGTGGCCGACCGATAGACCGCGTCGAGACTCTGGACGAAGCCGGTGAACGCGACGCCTGCCGGAGGACGCCCGTAGCTCGGCAGCTTCTCCGGCGACTCACCCGCAATCACGAGCCTCGCATCGGGGCGGCTTCTGCGGACCAGCGGGAACACGCGTTTGATCAGGTACTCGGCAGCGTCCGCATTCGGCGGGTATCCATAGGTGCCGATGAAGAACAGGGTGGCGGGCTCCGCCTCGTCGACCACCGTCGGGTTGCCCGAAGGAAATCGCATCGCGTTGGGGATCAAGGTCGTGTTGCCGGCCCCGAGGCTTGCGAGATAGTCCTGGTCGGCGTGCGAGCAGACCAGGCTCGTGGCGCAGGCTGTGACCGTCGCGAGCTCGCCGCGCTTCAACGCGGGAAGCTCGAGTCTCTCCAGGCGGGACGACCAGCCCGTCAGGCGCCGCAACTGGCGATCGCGGTTGCGATGTTCGATGTCGTCGAGGTCCATCACCACGGGAACGCCGGCGATCGCCGAGCCGACCACCGTACTGCCCGTGTAGAGCCGATGCGCGACGATGAGATCGGTGGTCGTGTCGACGTTGGCACGAACCGCCGCGAACTGCACCGGCCCGTTGAAGCGGAAGTAATCCTCCTGCGCGCGGAAGTCGAGCGCTGCCCGGATCGTCTGCAACAGCGGGCCGTGCCGCATCGCGGCGCGGGGCGCCAGTCGCACGCTGGTCGTCAGGTTCCATTCGCGTTGCAGCGACTGCTGCGCGGCCATCGGACCGACCTTGTCGATGATGTCCTGATCCACGAAGAAGAGGAGGTCGAGCGCATCGGCCGAGCGAGCGGCTGCGTCGAGCAGCATCCGCATCCGCTGGAACACGCCGCCGACCTTGATGCCGAAGTCGGACGCGTAGTGCCGCGTGACGAACAGGATGCGGCGCACGGTCGAACGTCAGTCGAGGAGATTCGGCCTGCAGGGCATCGATCAGGCCGTCGCCGTCTCGCCGACGCGCAAGAGATTCTGCGCGAGGCGCAGCCCGAAGCGGTCCGTGTTCGTGTCCCATGGCGTGAAGCGCGGCAGCTGGAACGCATCGCCGTTCCGTGCGGCTGCTCCCCACGAGGTGGATACCGCGGCGTCGAAGCCCTGCTCGCGGACCAGCGCGACGTGCGACGCGTCGTAATCGCGCATCGGCTTGCCGTTCGGATACGCGAACACCTTGACCCGCTCGCCGAGGATCGCCTCGAGTTCGAGCCGGCCGTCGGCGATCTCGGCGCGAGCCGCGTCATTCGTCAACGTCGTCAGGATCGGATGCGTGACCGTGTGCGCGCCGATCGACATGCCGTAGCGGCGCAGCTCGCGCACCTGTTGCCGCGTCATCATCAGGTCGCTGTGCGACGACAGACCGACCGCCGCGGCGATCGCATCGACCTTCGCCTGGCGCTCGACCTGGGGCAGATACTTGAGACGATCGAGCAGCCCGTGGATGGTCGCGATGCGCGCAGCGTCGTCGGCGCACGACCAGCGCCCGCAATCGATCGCGTCGAGGTCCAGCGATCCGCTACGACACATGCGGACCGACTCGATCACCGTGTCGTTCCACATGCGACCGCCGTCGAGGAAACCGGTCGACACGAAGAAGGTCGCGCTCATCCGCAGCTTCGCGAGGATCGGGGCGGCCACCGTCGCGTTGTCGGCGTAGCCGTCGTCGAACGTGATGCAGGCAGCGTTGGCCGGCAGCGTGCGGTCCTGCAGGCGACGCACCGCCTCGACCAGCGGCAACACGCGGAAGCCGGCGGCGAGCCACCGCAGCCGCGCCTCGAACGACGCCGCGTCGGGTTCGCCCGGCAGCAGCGGATCGGCGACCGGCAGCACGCGATGGAAGATCAGGATCGACAGCCGCGCGCCGCGCACGGTCGCGAGCATCCGGCCGAAGCCCTTGACGGCAGCGGGGAGCGGGTTCACGGCGACGTCCGGTCGTAGCGTCGCACCAGCAACTCGCCGTCGCCGAAGTTCATCGGATCGAACGAGCCGGATGGCTTCAGGTCCGGATCGATCCGGATGTCGGCCTGGTAGCGATCGCGGGTCACGAGCCACACGTGCGGTGCCACGTGCGTCTCGGCCGACGCGTCACTGCCGAGGACGTAGCGGATCCCGTCCGCGTCGATGAAGTTGCGGACCGGCAGCAGACCGAGACGCTGCGGCGCGTCCGCGCCGAACATCGATGCGATGCGCTGGTCGAGTCGCTTCCACTCGTCGTTCGGTGGCGGCAGGATCTCGAGCGGCTTGCCCCACACCGGCCCGACCGCGTACCGCGCGATGCCCCAGAACACGCTGACGTTCGGGACCACCACCACGTCGCCCGGCACGGCGCGATCGCGTACCGCGCGCGCCGCTGCCGCATAGCCCTCCGGCTGCGCCTGCCGCGCAGCGAGCGGGAACGCGGCGACCGCGAGCGCGACGACGACGACGAGCGCGACTGCCAGCGCGAAGCGCGTGCGGGACGCAGCGGCGGCCGCGCCGAGAACGACGAACGGCAGCAGGTTGGCCGCGAACACCGGCTGCTTGAAGATCGGCTTCAGCAACAGGCCGATCACGGTCGTGACGAGCAGCGCGCCGACCGGGATCGCCAGCGTTCGCCAACGGCTGGTGCGCTCGAGGAGTCCGAGGCCGAGCAGCATCAGGAAGAGAACGGTGCCGGCGATGCGCGCCCACGGCAGCGACGATGCCTTCCAGCCGGCCATCAACGTGCCGCCGAGCGTCAGCAACGCGCCCGCCGAACCGGGCGCCGCGGCATCGGACCCGCGCACCAGCGCGCTCGCGGCGATCGGCAGGACGCACAGGCCGAAGATCACCTGGACGAGCAGCCACATGCGTACCGACCGCGTGAAGCGCAGCGACGGGATGCGCATCCTGCCCGCCGCCATCGCCTCGGCCAGCGCGGCGAGCAGGATGAACGCGACGAAGTAGAACTCGACCGCGTGAAGATAGGCGGTCGTGACCTCGACGACGAGCGCGGCGGCGAGCCAGGCCCCGCCGCGCGTGTCGAACCACCGACGGTTCGCGTAGTAGGCGAAGAGCACGCATGCCGGCAACGCCGCGTACATGCGCAGCGTGCCGGCACTCCATACGAAGCTCGGCAGCACCACGAACAGTGCTGTCGCGACCCACGCTGCGCGCAGGCCGTGCAGGCGTCGTGCGACGTGGAACATCGTGCCGACACTGACGACGGCCCACAGGAGCGAGTTGCCCAGCGCCCAGCGATCGCTGTTCGGCACCAGCGCGAGCCACGCGTCGAGTTGCAGGAAATAGAGCGGCGGATG
>CAXTPX010000103.1:0-8107 GCA_964246005.1 uncultured Burkholderiaceae bacterium
GGGTCGTGCTGCGCGATGCGTACGACTATCGCGGCCGTGTCGTCGGTCGAGTCGTCGTCGATCACCAGGACCTCGACCTCGACGCCGGTGCTGGCGAGGGCCGCGCGCACCGCGCGATCGATGGCGGCCGCTTCGTCGCGAGCGGGGATCAGGATCGATACGCGCGTGCCGGTCGGCGGCGCAGCGCGCGGACGCACGAACGTGCGCAGATTGCTCCACGTCATCAGCAACGGGACGACGGCGAGCAGTGCGGCGATCCAGGCGACGACGATCATCTCAACGCTCGTCGATCGGGTGGTCCACCTCGTGCGCCGCGTCGAAGCGTCGTCCCTTCGACCATGCCTTCAGGCGGCGCCCTGCATCGTAGACACCACCGACGCCGACCGTCCCTTCGAACAGCTCCACGAAACGCGTCGCGTCACGATCGAGCGCGGCACCGCGGAGGCGATCCATCGCGTGCGACAGGGACGTCACGAGCAGGTCGTGGCGGTCGCTCGATGAAGCCGGTACGTCGGACCCCATCACCCGCGCATCACCGAACCCGATCAGCGCCTCGGGCAGGCGCTCGCTCCAGAACGGATACTCGATCGCCATCGGCAGCACGGTCACGCGCGGCACGCAGGCGACGAGGTGCGCCAGTCCCGGCTGCAGCACCAGCGGTCTGCGGCGCGGGTCGGTGAAGTGGCCTTCGGGCGTCAGGCAGAACAGCGTGTCGGCGCGGGACAGCAGGCGCCGACCGACGCGCAGGAACGTCGACGCGCCCCCATACGAATCGCGCTTGACCCCGAAGAACCCGAGCCGACGCATGAAGCCGTAACGCTGCAATGCCGCGTCGTCGATCGGGCCGAACACGCGGCGCGACGGAAACAGTCGATCGGCCACGATCGGCACGAGCACGCCGTCCCACCACGACGGGTGGTTGAAGTAGACGATCAGCGGCAGGTCGTCGGGGACCCGTGGCACGCCCGGCTTCGCGAGGCGCACCGAGTGGAACGAGCGGCGCAGTTGGCGCTGCAGCACGAAGCGGAAGAAGCGCAGCCACGTGGTCGAGCGCAGGACCTCGGGGTCCGCCGCATCGATCTCAGGCCGCGACGGACGCATGGTCACGGTCGAGTGCATCGGCCGCGATCCAGCCGGACATCAGCACCATCGGCATGCCGGGACCCGGATGCGCCGCGCCGCCTGCGAGGTACAGGCCCGGCAGGTCGCGCCGCCGATTGCCCGGCTTGAACGCGCCGACGAAGCGACCATGACTCGCGAGCCCGTAGATCGCGCCGTTCAGCACGCGATAGCGGTCGTGGATGTCCTGTGGCGTCAGGTGATGCTCGACGCGGATGCGATCCTCGAGGTCGGTCAGCCCGGCGGTGCGCGCGAGCTTGTCGAAGATGACCTTGCGGTAGGCCGGCAACATCGTTCGCCAGTCGTGATGCGGTCGCAGGTAGGGCGCATGGACGAGGATGTACAGCGCGTCGCCGCCCGGCGGCGCGACGCCCGGTTCGCTCCGCGCCGGCGCGGCCAGGTAGCAGGTCGGGTCCGGCGCCGGCTCGCCGCGGTGATAGATGTGGTCGAACTCCTCGTGCGCGTCGCGCGAGAACACGAAGTCGTGATGCGCGAGGTGCTCGTAGGCACGATCGAGGCCGAGATAGAAGACGACGCCCGAACACGCCGGCTCGAGCGCATGCGTCTTCGTGAGCTTGCGACGATGCGCCGGTTCGAGCAGCTCGCCGTACGTGCGCGCCGCGTCCATGTTCGAGATCACCGCCTTGACCAGCACGCGTTCGTTCGACGCGGTCACGACTGCCGATACGTGACCGTTGGCGCTCTCGATGCGGGCGACCGGGGTCGACGTCCTGATCTCGACACCCAGTTCGCCCGCGACCTTCGCGAGCGCGGCAGGCACCGCGCCGGTTCCGCCTTCGGGATACCACACGCCGTCGTGGGTCTGCATGTGCGCGATGCTGCCGAGCACCGCGGGCGACTGGAACGGGTCGGAGCCGACGTACTGCGCGAAGTGGTCGATCATCTGCGCGAGACGCGCATCGGGCACGTGCCCGCGGACGATCTGGCCGAAGCTGCGACCCATCCGCAGCGCGGCGAGATCCTTCAGCGTCGACCACGTCATGTTGCGCTTCATGTCGAACGTGTCGCGCACGCCTTCGACGCTCTTCCAGAAGAAGAAGCGTTCGGAGATCTCGTGCAGCTGTTCGGACTTGTCGATGTACCTCCGATAGCCGGCGCTGTTGCGACCGCCGGGGGCGAACGCGTCGATGCGCGTGGCCATCTCGTCGACGTCCGCGACGAGATCGATCACCGAGCCGTCGTCGAAGAAGCAGCGCCACTGCGGATCGAGCGGCAGCAACTTCAGTTCGCGATGCAAGTCGCGACCGGCTTCGGCGAACACGCGCTCGAGCACGCGCGGCAGCGTGAGGATCGTCGGCCCCATGTCGAAGCGGAAGCCGTCCTTCTCGAACACCGCGGCCTTGCCGCCGAGCCACGGGTTGGCCTCGAACAGCACGACGCGATGCCCGCGGCCCGCGAGCGTCACCGCCGCCGACAGGCCCGCGAGGCCACCGCCGATGACGCCGACCGGAAGGTCGTCGTTGCTCACGAGATTCCCGCGACCGGTTGGTCCGCACCCGCGAAGTCCATCGAGCCGCGGCTCTCGACGGTGCGCAGCCCGAGGTCCTCGGCCATCAAGCGCGCCGTGATGCGCGCGCCTTCGAAGATGACCGGCAGGCCGCTGCCCGGATGCGTCCCGCCGCCCGCGAGATAGACCCGGTCGAGCTCCTCGAAGCGGTTCTGCGGACGCCAGCACAGCATCTGGTCGAGGCTGTGCGACAGGTTGAACGTGGCGCCGCGAAACACCGACAAGTCGGTCTCCCAGTCGGCCGGCGTGACGATCTTCTCGCAGCGGATACGCGCCTCCAGGTTCTCGATGCCGAGCGCCTCGAGTCGCCTGATCACGAGCGCGCGATAGGCCTTCTGCTGCGTCGGCCAATCGACGCCGCGCGCGAGATTGCCGACCGGCACCAGCACGTAGAGCGCGCTGTGGCCCGGCGGCGCGAGCGTCGGATCGGTCCGCGACGCGTTCTGCACATACAGCGACGGCGCGTTCGGCGGCGCGTCGCCCGACTCGATTTCGCGCAGGTTGCTCGCGTAGTCCTCGGCGAGCAGCACCGTGTGATGCTGAAGGTCGATCGATCCCTCGATGCCGAGATAGAGCATGAACGTCGAACACGAGTACTTCTTCGTCTCGAGCTTGCGATCGCTCCAGCGATTGCGCAGGTGGTCGGGCACGAGATGCTTCATCGCATGCGCGAAGTCGGCGTTGACGAGTACCGCATCGGACGCGCGCGTGCTGCCGCGCGTCCGCACGCCGATCGCCTTCCGACCCGCGAAGACGATCTCGTCGACCGGCGAGTCGAGCTCGATGCGCACGCCCATCCGTCGCGCGAGATGGCCCATCTTCTCCATCACGGAATTGCAGCCGCCGATCGGATGCCACACGCCGTGCTCGTGTTCGAGGAACGACAGGATCGAGAAGAGGCTCGGGCAACGGTACGGCGACATGCCGAGGTACTTGCTCTGGAACGAGAACGCGAGGCGGAGCCGCGGGTCGGCGAAGTAGCGCTTCAGTTCACGATCGAGGCTCGACCACGGGCGCAGGTGCGCGAGGGCTCGCAGCACCTGCGGCGCCATGAAGTCGCGCATGCCGCGGAACGGTCGTGCCAGCACCGGCCCGAAGGCCTCGAGCTTCGCGCGGTTGTCCGCCATGAACGCGGTGAGCCCGCCGACGTCCGCGGGGCAGAAGCGCGCCACCTCCGCGGCCAGCCGGTCGGGATCGGCCCACACGTCGAGCTTCTCGCCGACCTTTCCGTCGTGCATGAACTTCAGTTCGTAGAGCGGATCGATCTTCACCATGTCGACCTCGCGATCGAAGTCGTAGCCGCAGTGGGTAAAGATTTCCTTGATGATCTGCGGGTACAGGAAGAACGTCGGCCCGGTGTCGAAGCGGAACTCGTCGAGCTGCAGGCGTCGCGAGCGCCCCCCGAGGAGTCGGCTGCGCTCGTAGATCGTCACGGCGGCTCCCGAGGCGGCGAGCAGCATCGCCGCGGCGAGTCCCCCGGGGCCTCCACCCACGATCGCGACCGAGGCCTTCATGGTCGGCGACCGCGAGAACGCGCGGCGAACGGGTCGGTGTGCTTCAGGTCGGTGACGACCTGTTCAGCGCGGTGACGGTGGAAGGTGCGGGGGCCACCGCTCGCGATCGCGGCAACATCAGGACGATCAGCAGCAGCAACCAGCGCCAGAGCATGGCGGATCTCGTTGAATGAAGGCATGGGCGCAAAGCAGCAAGCCACATGCCCGTCGTCGTCGACACCGCGCGTTCACGTCACCAGGCTTCGAAGCGGCACCGGGCCGCAGCCTGGTGGCTCGATCGTCACAACGTCAGGTGGAAGCCGTCGACGAATGCGCCCGGCAGGCGCTTGCTCGCGGTGATCCGCGAGCCGTAGGTGCGCGAGTCGGGGATGAACTCGCGGGTCGACGTGAGACCGGTCAGGTGGTCGCCGAGGATGCGATAGACGCTGTCGTCGAAGCGCATCACGTTGGTCGGCGCGACAGCCTCGCCGTTCTCGATCCAGAAGGTCGCGAAGCGCGTCATGCCGGTCAGGCGCGCGTTCATGCGGTCGGAGAAGTTGAGGTACCAGAGGTTGTTGATGCAGAGCCCGGTGCCGAGTTCGCGGAACGTGTGGTCGCTGTGGACGTCGCCGCCCGCCATGTCGAGCGACAGCGGATCCTCGTCGCCCGGCTCGCCGCCATTCTGTTCCAGCCCGTACTCGCGCGCGGTCCGAGGCGATGCGAGCAGGTTGATTCCGCGACCGGCCCCGATCAGGTCGACGTGGTCGGGGCGCCGAAAGCCGTCGGACTGCACGGCCGGCATCAATCCGCCGGACGTGTGTTCGGCGATCGACACCATCGAGTTCAGTGTCGCGTGCCCCTCGTAGAGCTTCTGCAACGGGCTGGTGCGCGTGGCGTGCGACTTCGCCGAGAATCCGCCCCAGCACATCATCGAGACGAGTTCCGCCATCGCCATTGGCGACAGGTAGACGCGGTAGTCGCCGGGGGCGATCACGCGCGGAGAACGCCGCAGCACCGCGACGTCGTTGGCCGCGCGGATGATCTTCGCGCGCAGCACCTGCGGGTCCCACTCGAAGCCGGCATAGCTGCTCTTGGCCGCCTTGTCGGCCTCGTAGTAGAGGCTCCACTCGAAGTTGAAGTTGGAGACCTCGTGCCAGTTGTGATGACCGTACGAGCTCGCGAACCCGCGCTGGATCGGACCGGTCGCGAGGAAGCCGACGAGGTCGTGACCGACGCCGAGCTCGGTCACCGTCGCCGCCATGTCGATGCCCGACGGCAGTCGCCCGACGCGGACGTTGCGCGACTTGAAGCCCTCCGTCTCGATCATCAGCAGCGGGTCGGGCGGCAGGTCGGGCAGCGCGTTGCGCAACGAGGCCAGCGCCTTTTTGCAATGCCCGAGGTCGCTGCCGACGTCGCCCGACAACGTCAGCGAGAGCGAGGCCTGACGCTGTCCCTGTCCCGAGTCGTGCAGGAGCCGCAGCGACAGGTAGGCCTGGTCGACGTGACCTGCCTGACGGATGCGCGCATGGTTGAAGCGAACGAAGTCGGACTGCTCGGCCGCATACGAACACATGAAGTGCTCGTCGGCCTGCAGCATCGCAGGCAAGCCCTCGGCCAGGTCGGCGAAATAGCTTTCGGCATCGAGCCGCGGCATGCCGGGCGCGCCGAAGATGACGCTGGAAGCAGCTGCCTCGGGCAGAGCACTCATGCCGCGCCTCCCGCGCCGAACACGTCCACATCGGCGAACAGGCACGCGGGCGACGCGTGCCCGACGCGGATCACCTGCGACGGTTCGCCCTTGCCGCAGAACGGCGTGCCCATCACCTGCAGCGTGCCGTCGTCACCGACCGCCTTCAGGCTTCGCCAGAAGGTCGCCGACACGCCGCGATAGTTCGGGTTCTTCACGACCGTCGTGAGCTTGCCATGCTCGATCAGCCGCCCCCACTCGCAGCCGAACTGGAACTTGTTGCGCGAGTCGTCGATGGACCACGACACGTTGGTCTTCATCATCACGCCGTGCTCGATCGACGCGATCATCTCGCCCAGCGTGGACGAGCCGGCCTCGATGTTGAGGTTCGCCATGCGGTCGATCGGCGCCCGGTTCCAGTTCGCCGAGCGCGTGTTCGCGACGCCGCCGAGATCCACATGTTCCCCCAGCAGGTGCTTCGCGCGGGCCTGCGACAACGCGCCGCCGAGCGGCTTGACGAGGACGCCTTCGCGGATCAGCAGCTCGCGCCTCGCGCTGCCACCTTCGTCGTCGAAGGCATAGCTCGCGAATTCGTGCGCCAACGTCGGATCGAAGCTCACGTTCAGCAACGGCGAGCCGTACTGGTAGTGGCCGAACATGTCGAGCGTGACGAAGCTCGTGCCGGCGAAGTTGCGTTCGTCGCCGAGGATGCGGTCGAGTTCGAGCGGGTGCCCGATCGACTCGTGGATCTGCAACATCATCTGGTCGGGCATCAACAGCAAGTCCATGCGACCGCTCGGGCAGTTGGGCGCCTCGAGCAGGTCGAGGGCCTCGCGGGCGATCGCCGCGCCGCAGCCGGGGAAGCCCGACCGTTCGAGAACGTCCACGCCGCCCTGCTGGCAGAAGCCGTTGTACTGACCGCCGAGGCTGCGGGTCTGCGTGTCCTGCCCGTCGCTCGCGGTCACCTGCGCGTTGGGCACCACGAAGTGATGGATCTGCGAGACGTCGCCGCCGTGGCTGGTGAGATAGCGACTGGATGCGATGCAGGTCTCGATCGATGCGAAGCTGTCGACGATGCGCGGATCGATCTGCGCGGACGCGTCGACCTGCGCGACCAGCGCGAACAGCTCGCGACGCGCCGGCAGCGGACGTTCGACGGTCGAGGCGTAGTGGCCGCGCGGCGCGGCGTCTTCCGGCATCGGGTACTGGATCACCGAGGTCCGCCTCGTCGCCTCGGCCCATTCGCAGGCCTGCTCCAGCGCAAGTTGCAGACCCTGCACCGAGACGTCGGACGTCGCCGCATAGCCGTACGCGCCGCCGTCGATGACGGTCAGCATCGCGCCCCGGTCGACGCGGCGCGAGAACGGTTGCGGTACACCCTTCCGGATCGCCACCGTCTCGCTGTCCTCCTCGACCAGCCGCAACGCGAAGAACGCGACGTCCGCGCGAAGCTGCGCGAACAGCGCAGCACTCGTATCCACGACGACGTCGCGCGGGGGCGGAACGGGCAATGCACTCATGGGGTGACGCTTTCGACGAGGGGGGGGAGGGCGAGGTCGTCGGCAGCCGTCAACCGGTGTGCCGATCGGCCGCAGGCTACCGCAATCCGCTTCGCGCGGCGATAGCGGACCGGCCCGCGCGGATCGAGCGCTCAGGCGGTCAATGTCAGCCGGTGGCGGGGGGGTCGGTCCGTGGCCGCCGGGATCGATGCGAGGGCGCCGATCACGCTCGCGTCCATCACGCTCGTGTCCAATCCATTCTCGGAGCGACAGAGCTGCAGAACGCGGTCGACCGACTCGCGCTTGCACGCGATCAGGAGCGCACCGCTGGTCTCGGGGTCGGTCAGCAGCGCCCGCATCTCCGGCATCACGTTGTCGGCGAGATCGACCCGTGCGCCGTCGCGGTTCCAGTTGCGCGACGAGCCTGGCGCGACGCATCCGCCCTTGGCCAACGCCAGCGCACGAGGAAGAGAGGCGACGCGCGTCGCTTCGACGGTCGCGGCGAGGCCGGCCGTCTCGGCCAGCGCCAGCACCGCGGCGATCAGGCCGTTCGGTCCGACGCCCGCGACCGCGTGAACATTCCTGATCGTGCCGAGCGCGATGCCGACACGGTTCGAGCGGGTCGCGTGCGCGATCAGAACGCGGCGGTCCTCGTCGGAGAGCTTGTGGCGCGCATGCGCGGCCGCGTAGATGCCCGCCCCGAGCGGGCTCGCGAGGATCAGCGCGTCGTTCGCCTGCGCGCCGGCGATGCCGCGCACGCGGTCGGGCCGGACGATGCCGG
>CAXTPX010000104.1:0-7993 GCA_964246005.1 uncultured Burkholderiaceae bacterium
GAGCCGGCCGGCCACCACCGCCTCGCCGCTGACCGCGACGACGAAGATCTTTCGCTTGAAGGCGTGGACGTACGGGGCGACCGCGCGGAACCAGGCGACGAACTGCGCCCGGTACAGGCTGTCGCCGAGTTCGCCGTCGAGGAGCGCGTCGGTCTCCAGGTGACTCGCGAGCTCGCTGTCGTCGGACGCGGCGTCGACAGCCGACTGGGCGTCCCGGACGGGATCGAAGTCGGTACGCGCGCCGGGACTGTTCATCGGATCATTATAATGATGGCTTGCCTGCTTCTGGATCGGCGCCCATCACGGACTCGTGACGTCTTCGCTGCGTTTGCAACGAGCGGCAGGCAGGTCCAGACCATCGCCGCATTGCCGAGCCCCGCACCGACCTCCCCGCGCAATCCGCGTCGCCGCTCGCGCGACGTCGCACCCGTGCAGTCCGAGACACAGCGTCCTCCGGCGCATGACCGGCCGCGACGCGAGACGCGCCCGGCCCGTGCCGCGAACCCGGTCGGCCCGATCGACTTCCCGGAAGAGCTGCCGGTCTCGTCGCGACGCGACGAGATCGCCGAAGCGATCCGTGATCATCAGGTCGTCATCGTCAGCGGTGAGACGGGGTCGGGCAAGACCACGCAGCTGCCGAAGATCTGCCTGTCGATCGGGCGCGGCGTCGGAGCCGGCGGGCAGGGGTTGATCGGCCACACGCAGCCGCGCCGGCTCGCAGCCACGGCGACGGCTCGACGCATCGCCGACGAGCTGCACTCGCCGCTCGGCGAACTGGTCGGCTTCAAGATCCGCTTCCACGACCGGTTGTCGGCCGGCGCGTCGGTCAAGCTGATGACCGACGGCATCCTGCTCGCCGAGACGCAGGGCGATCCGCTGCTGTCGGCCTACGACACGATCATCATCGACGAGGCGCACGAACGCAGCCTCAACATCGACTTCCTCCTCGGCTACCTGAAGCGGCTGCTGCCGCGAAGGCCCGACCTGAAGGTGATCGTGACGTCGGCGACGATCGACGCACAACGCTTCGCGCGCCACTTCGGCAGCGAAGAGCGGCCCGCGCCGGTGATCGAGGTATCGGGTCGGCTGTATCCGGTCGAGCTGAGATACCGGCCGGTGATGGACGCCGACGGGACCAGGTCGACCACGGGGAGCGACGCCGCGAAGCGCGATGCAGCGACCCGCCGCGATGCGAGCGCCGACGAGCGCGGCATGATCGACGCGGTCGTCGACGCCGTCGACGAGTTGGCGCGCGTCGGCGCGGGCGACGTGCTCGTGTTCTTCCCCGGCGAGCGCGAGATCCGCGAGGCGGCAGCGGTGCTGCGCGGACATCACCCGCCGCACACCGAGATCCTGCCGCTGTTCGCCCGCCTGTCCGCGGAGGAACAGGAGCGCGTGTTCAAGCCCTCCAATGCGAGACGCATCGTGCTCGCGACCAACGTCGCCGAGACGTCGCTCACGGTACCGGGCATCCGCTACGTCGTCGACACCGGCAGCGCGCGCGTCAAGCGCTACAGCTATCGCAACAAGGTCGAGCAGTTGCGGACCGAGGCGATCAGCCGGGCGGCCGCGAACCAGCGGGCCGGACGCTGCGGGCGCGTCGCCGCAGGCGTCTGCATCCGGCTCTACGACGAGGCCGACTTCGAGGCCCGACCCGCGTTCACGGATCCCGAGATCCTGCGCTCGTCGCTGGCCGCGGTGATCCTGCGGATGAAGACGCTCGACCTCGGCCAGATCGAAGACTTCCCGTTCATCGAGCCGCCCACGCCGCGCGCGATCACCGACGGCTACCAGTTGCTCGCCGAACTCGGCGCCCTGGACGAGACGAACGAGCTGACGGCGACCGGCCACGAGCTCGGCAAGCTGCCGCTCGACCCGCGCATCGCCCGCATGATCGTCGCGGCGCGCACGCAGGACTGCATGACCGAGATGCTGGTGCTCGCGAGCGCGCTGTCGATCCAGGACCCGCGCGATCGCCCCGCCGATCAACGCGAGGCCGCCGACGAGGCGCATCGACTCTTCCTCGACGAGCGCTCCGACTTCCTGTCCGACCTGAAGCTGTGGGAGTGGTATGCGGCGGCGGCCGACGGCACCGACGCGAAGGGGTCTCAGCGCCAGTCGCAGCGCCAGTTGCGCGACCTGTGTCGCTCGCGCTTCGTGTCGCCGATGCGGATGCGCGAGTGGCGCGACGTCCATCACCAGCTCGCGACCACGGTCGCCGAGCATCGCTGGTCGCTGAACACCCGTCCGGCGACCTACGAGCAGATCCACAAGGCGCTGCTCGCGGGCCTCCTCGGCAACATCGGCACGAAGACGGACGAGGACCCTCAGTACCTCGGTGCGCGTGGCATTCGCTTCACGATCTGGCCCGGCTCCGCGCTCGCACGAAAGGCGCAGTCGACGGCGGCGTCGGGCAAGGCACGTTGGGTCATGGCCGCGGAACTCGTCGAGACGCAGAAGCTCTTCGCCCGCAAGGTCGCGCGCATCGAACCCGACTGGATCGAGGCGGTCGGTGCGCATCTGCTGAAGACGTCGCACGGCGATCCGCACTGGGAGAAGAAGCGCGCGGCGGTCGTCGTGCTCGAGAAGGGGACGGTGTACGGGCTGCCGGTCTACGGCCAGCGACGCGTCGACTACGCGCCGATCGATCCGGTCCATGCACGCGAGCTGTTCCTGCGCGAGGGCCTGGTCGAGGCGATGCTGCATCGGCACGGCGCGCAGACGTCGCCGTTCGAAGCGCGCGATGCCGCGACCGGGCGGATGCTGGCGCACAACCGCAAGCAGGTCGCCGCGGTCGAGGAGCTCGAACACAAGACGCGACGACCCGACGTGCTGGTCGACGCCGACCTGCTGGTCGCGTTCTGCGACGCCCGCGTGCCCGCGGACGTCGCGACCGGCGCGGCGTTCGAGCGCTGGTATCGGGTCGCGTCGGAAGCCGTTCCGCGCCTGCTGATGCTCGACCGTGACGAGTTGATGCGTCACGAGGCGGCCGGCGCGGGCAGCGAAGCGTTCCCGAAGACGCTCGTGTCCGGCGGCATCGCGTTCGCGCTCGACTACCGCTTCGAACCGGGCACGCCGCGTGACGGCGTCACGATGACGGTCCCGCTGTACGCGCTCAACGTCGTCGACGCGGCGCGCTGCGAGTGGCTCGTGCCGGGGATGCTGACGGACAAGGTGATGCTGCTGTCGAAATCGCTGCCGCAGAAGCTGCGTCGCCACTGCGTGCCGCTGCCCGCGTACGCACAGGGCTTCGTCGACCGCAACGAGCCGCAGGGTCCGCTGATCGACGCGCTGATCGCCGACCTGCGGCAGGAGCGCGGCGTCGTCGCGCTGCCCGGCGACTTCAAGGCCGAGGCGATCCCGCCACACCTGACGATGAACTTCCGGATCGTCGACGAGCACGGCCGACAGCTCGCGACCGGCCGCCAGCTCGCGATGCTCCGCGTCGAGCTCGGGCAGCAGGCGCGCCAGCAGTTCCAGGAAGCGTTCTCGCGGGTCGGCGCGGTGGCCGTGCAGGGAGCGGTCGAGGCCGAGCGGGTGGCACCCGCGGCGCGAACACCGACCGCCGAGGTCGAAGAGAAGCTCGTCGACTGGACCTTCGGCGAGTTGCCCGAGCTGCTCGAAGTGCGGCGCCGCGGCCAGGTGCTGATCGGTTATCCGGCGCTGGTCGATCGCGAGACGCACGTCGTGCTCGAGGTGTTCGACGATCCGCAGGAGGCCGCGTCGATCCACCGGCTCGGACTCGCGCGTCTCTTCCGGCTGCAACTGCACGAGCAGATCCGCTATCTCGAGAAGAACCTGCCCGACCTGACACGGATGGCGATGCAGTTCATGCCACTCGGGACTGCCGACGAACTGCGCGACCAGATCGTCTCGGTCGCGATCGAGCGCGCGTGCCTGGTCGACCCGCTGCCGACCGATGCGGCGAGCTTCGCGGCCCGCAAGGACGAGGCCCGGGCGCGCATCGTGCTGCTCGCCAACGAGACCGCCCGCACCGTCGCCGTGATCCTCGACCAGTACCAGGTCGTGTCGAAGAAGCTCGCGTCGCTGAAGCCGCATCCGGCCGCGCTCGCCGATATCGAGGCGCAGTTGTCGATGCTGTTCGGCAAGCGCTTCATCGTGCGGACGCCGGGCGCCCAGTTGTCGCATTTCCCGCGCTACCTGAAGGCGATCGCGATGCGGATCGACAAGCGGATCGCCGATGCCCGGCGCGACGACGAGCGCATGGCGGAGTTGTCACCGTTGCTTCGCTCGTGGACGCGCGCCGACGCGGCGCGCAAGGGCGCCTTCGACCCGGGGCTCGAGCAGTTCCGCTGGCTGCTCGAGGAGTTGCGGGTCGCGCTGTTCGCGCAGGAACTGCGCACGCCGATGCCGGTCTCGGTCAAGCGACTTCACAGGGTCTGGGACACGCTGCAACGTTGACCGGTCATCCGATCGACGTCTCGTGCGTTGATCGCAGGCGATCAGCAGCGTTGTATCCGGTCCACGCCGTCACGCAATGCTTCGACACTGCGCCATTCCGTGGCAGGGCACCCTTAGAATCGACCGATGACGTTCTCGAAACTCTTCACGCATCACGGCACCGGCCGACGCCTCGCCTTCGCAGTGCTGCTCGCATCGATCGGCCTCGTTGCGCACGCCGCCGACAACCGCGTCCTGATCGTGCTCAACAGCGGCGACGCCTCCGTCTCGATCGTCGACCCGGTGTCGCTGAAGACGATCCGCACGATCGACACCGGCAAGGAGCCGCATCACCTGATGGCGACGCCGGACGGAAAGGAAGTCATCGTCGCGAGTTCGGCGGGCAACAGCCTGATGTTCCTCGACGGCAGGACCGGCGAGGTCGCGCGCATCGTGCGCAACATCGACGATCCCTATCAGCTCGCGTTCTCGCCCGATCGCAAGTGGTTCGCCGTCACGTGCCTTCGGCTCAATCGCGTCGACCTCTACGAAGCGGACGGTTTCCGGCTCGTCAAGCGCATCCCGATTGGCAAGCTGCCGAGTCACATCGTTTTCTCGGGCGACAGCTCGATGCTCTTCGTCACGCTGCAGGGCTCCGACGAGATGGCCGCCATCGACGTGAAAGCACAGGCCGTCCAGTGGGTCATGAACGTCGGCAAGCTGCCGGCCGGCATCGCGATGACGCCCGACGACCGCCACCTGATGGTCGGCATCATGGGCGAGGACTACGTCGACGTGATCGACTGGCGCACGCGCAAGTCGGTCGCCCATGTCGTCACCGGCAAGGGCGCCCACAATTTCCTGCCGATGGGCGACCGTCGCCGCGTGCTGGTTTCCAACCGCGTGGAGAACAGCGTGTCGATCGTCGACATGAACACCTGGACGAAGCTCGCCGACATCAAGGTGCCGGGTGGACCCGATTGCATGGAACTGACCGCCGATGGAAAGACTCTTTACGTGACGTCGCGCTGGATCAAGCAGGTCAGCGTCGTCGACCTCGCGCAGAAGGCCGTCGTCGGGCAGGCACGGGTGGGCCGCTCGCCGCACGGCATCTACTTCGACAGCCATGCGTCGCGTCAATGAGGGCGCTCGCCTGCTGATCGTGGCGTCGCTGCTCCTGCCGGGTGGCGCACACGCGGCCGATGCGCGCTGTCCCGACGGTCGTGCGCCGATCTATCTCACGTTCGACACCGGCAGCGAGAGCCAGGCCGACCTGATCCACGACGTGCTGCTGAAGCATCGTGCGAAGGCGACCTTCTTTCTCGCCAACGAACGGTCGGTGCGTGGCGACTGGTCGCTCGACGAGGCCTGGGCGCCGTACTGGAAGACACTGGTGCGCGAAGGCCATGCGTTCGGCACGCACACGTTCGATCATGTCTACTACCGTGGCGACGAGGGCCGCGACCGGGTCCGCGTGCGACCGCAGTTCGGTCCGCAGGCCGGACAGACGCTGTCGTGGAAAGCGACCGATTACTGCACGGAACTCGGTCGGGTCTCGCAACGCTTCGCCGCGCTGACCGGCGCGTCGCTCGATCGTTTCTGGCGCGCGCCCGGGGGCAGGACGTCGCCGCGGTTGATCGCGTTCGGACAGTCGTGCGGGTATCGCCACTTCGGCTGGAGCGAGGCCGGCTTCCTCGGCGACGAGTTGCCGAGCGATCGTTATCCGAACGCGCTGCTGCTCGATCGGGCGCTCGGATCCATCAAGGCGGGTGACATCGTGCTCGCGCATCTGGGCATCTGGTCGCGCAAGGAACCGCTTGCGCCGATCCTCGATCCGCTCTTGACCGGGCTGGAGCAACGCGGTCATTGCTTCGCGACGCTGCGCGACTACCCGGCGGACCGCGCGTCGTGAGCAACGCATCATGAGCCTCGTCGACGGGGCCGTGCAGCTCTTCGCATCGGTGCAGAGCTGGATCTTCATGACGATCGTCGAGCCGGCGATGTTTCGCCTCGATGGGGCCGGGTACATGGAACAGGCCTACGATGGCGTCGAGTTCTTTCTCCTCGGCATCCTGCAGATCGCAGTGCTGTACGCGATCCTTCGGCCGCTAGAGACGTGGCGTCCCGCCGAGCGCTGGGCCGACCGGCGCGACGTCCGCGTCGACGTCGTCTACACGTTCCTGCACCGGCTTGGCCTGTTCACGCTGGTGCTCTTCTTCGTGCTCGATCCACTCGTCGACCAGGTCGCCGGCGCACTGCGGCTCGAGGGCGTCTCGAACTTCAATCTCGACGACCTGTGGCCCGGCGTGACGTCGATCCCGCTGGTGGCGTTCTGCCTGTATCTGGTCGTGCTCGACTTCGTGAACTACTGGGTGCATCGGGCGCAGCACCGGGTGCGCTGGTGGTGGGCGCTGCATGCGCTGCATCACAGCCAGCGGCAGATGTCGCTGTGGTCGGACGACCGCAACCATCTGCTCGACGACCTGCTGCGCGATGCGATCTTCGCGCTGATCGCGGTGCTGATCGGCGTGCAGCCCGGACAGTTCGTGCTGCTGCTGATCGCTTCGCGCAGTCTCGAGACGCTGCAGCACGCGAACCTGCGGGTCTCGTTCGGACGCTGGGGCGAGCGGCTTCTCGTCTCGCCCCGCTTCCATCGCCGCCATCACGCGATCGGCGACGGTCACGACGGCGCCGGGGTTCGAGGTTCCTACGGCGGGTGCAACTTCGCGGTGCTCTTTCCCGTCTGGGACGTGGTCTTTCGCTCGGCCAACTTCGCCGACGGTTACCCGGCCACCGGCATCCGGGACCAGCTCGATCGCGACGACGTTCGCGGGCGCGACTACGGACGCGGCTTCTGGGCCCAGCAATGGCTGGGACTGAAGCGGATGGTCGGCGGCTGATCGTCGAGACGGTGCGGGCCTGACCGGCCCCCGCCTGTCGCTGAGGTACCTTTCGTTCCCATGAACGACATCGCACGCGCGCTCTCCCGCGCCCTGGTCAGCCAGTTCCATCCCCGCATGCTGTGGCTCGCCATCTGGCCGTTCCTCGTGGCGCTGGTGTTGTGGGGCGTCCTCGGCATCGTGTTCCGCAGCCCGGCCGTCGCGTGGCTGATGCAGGTCGCGAGTGCGTCGTTCCTCGGCGTCTGGGTCGACAACGCGATGGCCTGGTTCGGGATGGACGGCGGGTTGACGTTCATCGTCGGCCTCGTCTATCTCGGGCTGCTGTTCGCGCTGATGGTGCTGACCGCGTTGCTGATCATCGCGACGGTCGCGATGCCGACGGTCGTCGCACACGTCGGTAGCCGCGACTACCCGGCGCTGGCGAGGAAGCAAGGCGGCTCGTACCTCGCCAGCCTCGGCAACGCGTTGTGGGTCAGCATCGTCTTCCTGGTCGGCTTCGTGGTCACGATCCCGCTGTGGCTGATCGCGCCGCTCGCGCTGATCGTGCCGCTCCTTTGGTGGGGATGGGCCACGTCGCGGATGTTCCGCTACGACGCGCTGGTCGCGCACGCCAGCGGTGAGGAACGGAAGACACTGATCGCTCGCCACGGGCAGGCCTTCTTCGTCATCGGCACCGTGGTCAGCCTGCTGAA
>CAXTPX010000105.1:0-7985 GCA_964246005.1 uncultured Burkholderiaceae bacterium
TTGTCGGGAAGTGCAGCGGGGTGGAACATTGAATCGCTTCCCGGGGGGGCAGGCAGCCGTTCGGGAAGTGGGTTCCCGCATGTCGTATCGGCAGCTTTCCAACGGGCTTGAGGCGCGGCCCGGCGAACGGCGTCCTTTGCGCGGACGCATCGGCGGCGGTTACGCAAGTCCTTCGTTGGGCTAGTGTCCTGTCCCTGACCGAAACTGGAGTTGACGATGACGCGTCCTTCCCTTGTCCCGATGCTGGTTCTGGTGGCCGCGATATCGGCCTGCAAGAAGTCGGAGGCGCCACCGGTTCCGAAGGTGAGCGCCACGACCACCGTCGCTGCGTCGGCGCCGGTGGCTGCCGAAGATCACCCGGACGACGCGATCGCGTGGCGCCGCGGCGACGTCGACGCGGCGTTCGCGGAAGCGCGGGCGGCCAACAAGCCGGTGTTCCTGTACTGGGGTGCCGGCTGGTGCCCGCCGTGCAACCAGATGAAGGCGACGCTCTTCAAGCGGCGCGAGTTCGTCGAGCGCACCGCGTTCTTCGTGCCGGTCTACGTCGACGGCGACACGCCGGCCGCGCAGCAGCTCGGCACCCGCTTCTCCGTGAGCGGCTATCCGACGATGGTGCTGTTCAGACCGGACGGCACCGAGATCACGCGGCTGCCGGGCGAGGCCGACCCCGAGCGGTACCTGCAGGTGCTGACGCTCGGGATGTCGGCCCGACCGGTGCGCGCGACGCTGAAGACCGCGCTCGGCGATGGCAGGGGGCTGACCGAAGGCGACTGGCGGATGCTGGCCTGGTACTCGTGGGACACCGACGACCAGCAGCTGGTGCCGACCGCGGAGGTCGCACCGACCTTGCAGAAGCTCGCGGCGCACTGCCCGGCGCGCTTCGCCGACACGCATGCGCGGTTGACGATGAAGACGGCGGCTGCCGTGGGCGACGTGCCGACGACGTCTTCCGCCCCGCCCGCGCCCGTGGTGGAACTCGATCGGAAGTCGGCGCTCGCGGAAGTCGAGGGTGTGCTCGCGCAGCCTCGGACGGCGCGCGAGAACTTCGACATGCTGACCAACGCGATGCCCGAGATCGTCCGGGCGACGACGCTGACCGCCACACCCGAACGCCGCCGTTTGCTGGCCGAGGCCGACCGCGTGCTGGCACGCCTCGCCGCCGACACGAGCCTGTCGAATACCGACCGGCTGAGCGCGACGACCGCGCGGGTGCAGTTGCTGCGCATCGACGAGCCGTCGTCGGCCGGGGCAACGTTCACACCGGCGTTCACGCTTCCTCGGCCGATGCGTGACGAAGTGCAGGCCGAGGTCGCGCGCGCGGATCGCGAGAGCGGGAACCCGCTGGAACGCCAGACGGTGATCAATGCCGCCGCCGACCTGCTGACCACCGCCGGCCTCCTCGACGAATCGGACGCGTTGCTGAAGGCGGAACTCCCGCGGTCTCACTCGCCGTATTACTTCATGCTCGACCTCGCGTCGAACGCGAAAAAGCGCGGCGACCAGGTCGCGGCGCTCGACTGGTATGCGAAGGCCTGGGACGCGGCGAAGGGTCCGGCCACGCGCCTGCAATGGGGCGCGACCTACCTGAACGCGCTGGTCGATCTGTCGCCCGACGACGGCGTACGCATCGAGAAGACGGCCGACGGCATCCTCGGCGAAGTCGAGCCGGTGGCGTCGAGCTTCGACGGCCGCAATCGCAAGAGCCTCGGCCGTCTGTCGAAGAAGGTCGCCGAGTGGGGCGCGACCGGCGATCACCGCGATGCCGCCATCCGCATCGCCGCCGCGTCGCGGAAGCTGTGCGACCGTCTGCCGGCGACGGCGCCCGAGCGTGCGCAATGCGGCGACCTCCTGCGTGTCGGATCGTCGATGGCGAAGCCGGGTCCGGCCGCCTGATCGCGTGGAGTCCGGTCAGGTCGGCGGCGTCCGGATCGAGAAAAGCTCGTTGAACGCGCGCCGCATGTCGCGCTCGCCGAGCCGCAGGCTGTTGTTGTGGGTTCCGTTGTCGACGATGACCAGCCGCTTCGGCTCGGGCGCGGCGTCGTACAGGCGCTTGCCCAATTCGACCGGGACGTAGCGGTCGCTAGCGCCGTGCAGGACGATGACCGGCATGCGCACGTCGGTGATCTCGTCGACCGAGTCGAACTTCTGCGTGAGCAGCAACTGGATCGGCAGCCACTTGTACGAGAAGGCGCGGGCGATGTCCGCGAGGGTCGTGAACGACGACTCGACGACGAGACCGGCGGCCGGCGCGGGCGCCCCGTCCTTCGCTGCTTCCTTCGACAGCGACGATGCCAGCTCGACCGCGATCGCGCCGCCGAGCGAATGGCCGTAGATGAAGCGCCGGCGCGGGTCGGACTGGAGCTTCGCCATCGCGTCCCAGCCGACGCGCGCATCCTCGTAGACCGCCTTCTCGGACGGCAGGTCGCCGGCGCTCTTGCCGAAGCCGCGATAGTCGATCGCGAAGACCGAGAAGCCGAGGTCGTGCAACTGGCGGATGCGGAACAACTGCCCGGTCAAATTCCAGCGCGACCCGTGCAGATAGAGCAGTGCCGGCGCATCGTGGCGCGCCGCGGGCCACCACCACGCATGGACGGACTGCTTCGCGACGAGCTTCGAGGCCACGGCCGACGATGCCACCGGCAGGTCGAACTCCTGGACGCCGTCGGGAATGCCGTCGTACCAGCTCGCGACGCCGGGCTCGATGCGGAAGACGAGTTCGCGTTCCTTCTCGGCGAGGCTCGTGCAACCGACCATCGTGAGGACCGTACCCGCTGCGGCTGCGCCGAGTGCGAGCCAGGCACGCGAAGACTTGAATCGTTCGAACATGGGAAGCGGTGAAAGGCGGGTGACGGTCGAGGTCCGCCGGCTACTTGACGCCCGGCGCCGAAGTCTCAAGCGACCCTTGCCAAATTGTGACGGCCGCGAGGCGCGTTGGCTCGATCACGCGGCGGCGCGAGCGCTCTGACGCGCACGACTCGTCGTCGCGCCGTTCGACTTCGCCGCCTTTACCGCAGCACGCGACTCGGCCCGCAGGAACGCCAGCGCGAACTTCTCGGCCTTGCGCGGCGCGGACTTGAGGTCGCCGGTGATCGCCTTGTGCAGCGAGCCGCTCCGCCACGCCGTGAACACGATCGGATTGATGTACGACTTGCGCGCCACCGTCGGCGTGTTGCGCAGCTCGTCGGCCACCGCCTTGATCGCGGTCACGATCGCCGCCTTGAAGGCCTTTTCGCTGACGCGCCCGTTGACCGCTTCGGGATGCGGCGTCGCGGCCATCAGGGCGATCGCCGACATCGTCGCGCTCCACGTCCGGAAGTCCTTGGCCGTGAAGTCCTCGCCCATCGCGTCCTGCAGGTACGCATTGACCAGATCCGACGTGATCGGATGCCGCGTGCCGTCGTCGTCGAGGTACTTGAACAGTTGCTGGCCCGGCACGTGATGGCAGCTGCGCACGATCTTCGACAGGCGCTTGTCGTCGATCGTGACGTCGTGTTCGATGCCGCCCTTGCCCCGGAAGGTGAAGCGCGCACGGCCATCCATCACGAACTTGACGTGCTTGTCCTTCAGCGTCGTCAGCCCGAAGCTCTCGTTGTCGCGGGCGTACTCGGCGTTGCCGATGCGGATGCGCGTCGCGTCGAGCAGGCTGACGACGGTGGCGAGGACCTTGTCGCGCGGCAGGCCCGGCAGCTTGAGGTCGCGAGCGAGACGGCGTCGCAGCTTCGGAAGCGCTTCGCCGAACTCGATCATGCGTTCGAACTTCGCGCCGTCGCGTGCGCTGCGCCAGTCGGGGTGATAGCGATATTGCTTGCGGCCGCGCGCGTCGTAGCCGGTCGCCTGGAGATGCCCGCGGTCCTTTGCGCAGACCCACACCTTCTCGTAGGCCGGCGGAATGGCGAGGCTCGCGATGCGCTTCAGGACCTTGCCGTCGCGCAGCGTGCGGCCGTCGACGTTCAGATAGGCGAAACGTTCACCGCGCCGGATGCGCTTGAAGCCGGGGTCGCTGTCGGACACGTAGACGAGGCCGATCGATGCGCTCAGTTCGATCGCTTCGGCAACCGAGGCAAGGGTGGGGACGGCATCGTCGGTCGATGTGCTGAGGGCCATGGCTTCCCGGATGGAGGTCGCCGGACGGATGTCCCGGCAGGGCGTTATCGTGACGGACGGTGCCCCCCGCCGTCGCGCCGCCGATCACTCGCGGCGCCGTCAGTGCAAAGCCGATCGTGCGGTCACGGTCGAGGTCGGCGGCTTCGACCTCAATCCGATCCGTCGTTGCCTTCGTCCGACAGGGTGGAGGGCGCGAGGGCGGGTGCGTCGTCGTCGAACAGGTCGCGCGTGCGACGGCGGTCTCGCTCCACCGACAACGCTTCCGCCTGTTCGACCCGCATCAACGTGCCGGCCCGGACCCCGAGCAGCCGGATGCGGCGATCGAGCGGTGCGCGTCGCGCGCACTCGCCGGCGACCCGACGGATGCGCGCTGCGTCCTGCGTCGGCGTCGCGAGCGTGACGGCACGCGTCGCGATCGTGAAGTCGTCGTAGCGCAGCTTCAGGCCGATGTTGCGCGCCACGTAGCCCTTCCGCCGCAGGTCCCACGCGAGTTTCTCGCACAGCGCGGTGAAGATCTCCGACAACGCTGCGCGATCGCGTATCGCGTGGAGGTCGTTCTCGAACGTCGTCTCGCGGCTGATCGACTTGCTCTCGCTCGACGTCGCGATGCCGCGCTGGTCGCGACCGTTCGCGACCTCGTGCATCCACCTCGCGGTGTTCGGGCCGAAGTGGTCGCCGAGCACCGCGAGCGGCGTCGCCGCGAGCTGGCCGATCGTGTCGATGCGCATCCCGGTCAGTCGCGCGCTGGCCTTCGGGCCGATGCCGTTGATTTTCTTCGGCGGCAGCGGCCAGATGCGCGCGGGCACGTCGGCCGCTTCGAGGATGACGAGGCCATCGGGCTTCTCGAGGTCCGACGCGATCTTCGCGAGCAGCTTGTTGGGCGCGATGCCGATCGAGCACGACAGCCCGGTCGCGTCGCGCACGGCCTCCTTGATCGCGCGCGCCACGTCGGTGATCGATGCCCGATCGAAGGGGTCGGCGCCCTGCGGTACCACGGCGGTCAGGTCGATGTAGATCTCGTCGATGCCGCGGTCCTCGACCGCCGGGGCGATCGATCGCACCGCGGCCTTGAAGCGATGCGACTGTTCACGATACGCGTCGAAGTCGCTCGGCAGCAGGATCGCCTGCGGCGCGAGCTTCGCGGCCTTCATCAGGCCCATCGCCGAACACACGCCGAAGACACGCGCCTCGTAGCTGGCGGTCGTCGCGACGCCGCGGCCCGCGTAGCCGGCCAGCGTGACGAAGCGTCGCGTGACCGCACCGGTCACCGGATCGACGACCTCTTCGGGCTGATGGCGACGACCGCCGCCCACGACGACCGGCTTGCCGCGCAGTTCGGGATAACGCAGCAACTCGACGGACGCGAAGAACGCGTCCATGTCGAGGTGGGCGATGATGCGAGGGGGTGGGGACATCGGGTTCGAGCATAGCGCGCGGTCGCCAGCCCGTCGTTCCCGCGAACGCGGGAACCCAGCGTCGTTGCAGTGAATGCAGACCGAGCAACGACACTGGGTTCCCGCCTGCGCGGGAACGACGATGCCGTACCCTGTCGCGCTGCCCGTGATCTACCCATGCGCCTCCCCACGAACCTCACCCTCCCGCTGATCATCGCGTGCGCGCTGTTCATGGAGAACCTGGACGGCACGATCATCGCGACGTCGTTGCCGGTGATCGCGAAGGACCTTGCGGAGAACCCGATCGCGCTGAAGCTGGCGCTCACGTCGTACCTCGTGAGCCTCGCGGTCTTTATCCCGATCAGCGGCTGGATGGCCGATCGCTACGGTTCGCGGACCGTGTTCCGTGCGGCGATCGCGGTGTTCGTCGCAGGGTCGCTTGCCTGCGGCTTCTCGAGCTCGCTCGGCGGCTTCGTGCTTGCCCGTTTCGTGCAGGGCATGGGCGGCGCGATGATGGTCCCGGTCGGGCGCCTCGTGCTGCTGAAAAGCGTCGAGAAGCGCGAACTCGTCAAGGTGCTGTCGTACCTGACGATGCCGGCGCTGCTCGGCCCGATCCTCGGCCCCCCGCTTGGCGGCTTCATCAGCACCTACTGGCACTGGCGCTGGATCTTCTTCGTCAACGTGCCGATCGGCCTCGTCGGCTGGACGCTCGCGGGCCGCTACGTGCCGCAGATCGTCGAGGATCTGCGGACGCCGCTCGACTGGGCCGGCTTCCTGTTGTCCGGCATCGGCCTGTCGGCGCTCACGCTCGGCGCGGCGACGCTCGGGCAGCACCTGTTGCCACCGGTCGGCTCGGGCCTGTGCATCGCCGCCGGTGCTGCCTCGATCGCGGGCTATATCGTTCATGCCCGGCGGTTCGCGCGCGAGGGACGCCGCCCGGTCCTCGACTTCAGCTTCCTGCGGGTGAGGACCTACTTCGCCGGCGTGGTCGGCGGCTCGCTGTTCCGCATCGGCGTTGGCGCCTCGCCGTTCCTGTTGCCGCTGATGCTGCAGTTGGGCTTCGGCTTCACCGCGTTGCAGTCCGGCCTCCTGACGTGCTCGTCCGCGGCCGCCGCGATGTTCATGAAGACGCTCGCCACGACGATCCTGAAGCGCTTCGGCTTCCGCACGGTGCTGTCGATCAACGCGCTGGTGGCGTCGTCGACGATCATCGGCTACGGCGCCTTCTCGTCGTCGACGCCGATCGCGCTGATGCTCGGCGTGCTGCTCTTCGGCGGCTTCTTCCGTTCGCTGCAGTTCACGTCGCTGAACGCGTTGTCGTACGCCGATGTCGACAAGCACGACATGGGCGCCGCCTCGGGCCTCGCCAACGTCGCGCAGCAGATGTCGCTGTCGACCGGCGTCACGCTCGGCGCGGCGGCGCTCGAGGCGATGGCGTTCGCGGGAGGTCGCAGCGACGTGGTGTCGTCCGACTTCCGCGTCGCCTTCCTGGTCGTCGGCCTGGTGTCGGCGGCGTCGTTCCTGCTGATCCGGCGCCTGCCCGCCGATGCCGGCGACGAAGTGTCGGGTCGCGAGATCGCCCGGGCCGATCCACCGCTCGAGCCGAAGGAGACGATCGAGACCGAACCGCGCGTCATCGCCCGGGCGCCCGGCGCCTGACGCGTCGCGCTACTTCTCGATCGACCGTCCCCAGCCGCTGCCATGGTCGGCATCGCGTTGCTCGCGATCGCTCGTCAGCATCTTCTCGAGTTCGTCACGACCGCTGCTGGCACGGGCCACCAGTTTCTGCTCGTCGCGGAATTCCGGCAGCATCTCCTCGAGCAGTTGCGCGTTCGATCGACGGAAGCGGTCGGCGATGCGCCGCCCCTCGAACGGCCGGATGCCCATGACCTCGAGCGCCGAACGCGCGCTGCGCAGCGCCGATTCGAAGGTCTCGCGCTCGACATGCTCGATGCCGAGCTCGCGCAGTTCGAGCCAGTGCCGCACGTTCCGCGCGCGCGCCAGGATGCGCAGGTTCGGGAAGGCCTCGGTCGCGGCGCGCGCGAGCTGCATGCTGTCGTCGACGCTGTCGATCGCGATGACGAGCAGCGCCGCATCGCGCGCGCCCGCGGCCACCAGCAGGTCGAGCCGCGTCGCGTCGCCGTAGAACACCTTGGTGCCGAAGCGCCGCAGGAGCTCGATCTGGTCCGGGTCGTGGTCGAGCACGATCACCGGATAGCCCGAGCCGGTCAGCATCCGCGCGACGATCTGCCCGTAGCGTCCGAAGCCCGCGATGATGACCGGCGCGCGCTCGTCGATCACGTCGGCCTCGCGCTGCTGCCGGGCGAGGCGAGCGACCAGCTTGTCCGCGACGATCAGCACGATCGGCGTCGCGGCCATCGAGATGGCCACGGCGGCGGTCAGCAGCGGGATCCATTGCCCCTCGATCACGCGCGACTCCGACGCGACGTTGAACACGACGAACGCGAACTCGCCGCCCTGCCCGAG
>CAXTPX010000106.1:0-7937 GCA_964246005.1 uncultured Burkholderiaceae bacterium
CCAGAGGCAGGAGGCAGAGGTGACGGTCGCTGCGTCGCGCGCCACTCGCATGCTTCAGCGAATGGGCGACGGATTCGATCTGCAAGGCGGTCAGGCACACCCCCTTCGGCTTCCCCGTGGTGCCCGACGTGAAGGTGATCTTGCGGATGTCGCTGCGCACGGGGACGTCCGACGCTGGAGACAGCCGCAGCATCGACAGTTCGCCGCTGAACGGCTCGGCGATCGGTGCGTCCATGCCGATCATCGACGCGACGCGCGCGACGTCGTCTGTGAGCACGCAATCGACGCCCGCGCTCGCCACGACGTGGCGGATCTGCAGCGGCGTGAAGAATGCCGGGATGGGCACGGCCGGGATCCCGGCCGCAGAGGCCGCGAGGTCCGCGAGGGCCCAGGCGGCGCCGTTGTCGGCGAGTAGGCCGATCGTTCGCGCTCCGCAGGCGGACAGCAGGCCGACGAGCCGGTCGACCTCGGTGACTGCCTCGGCATACGTCCATGCACGGGCGCTGCCCGCCAGCGCCACCTGCTGCGGTACCGCCGCAGCGTGCCGCTCCAACGTCTCGACGATCGTGCTCATCGCGTCATCACCGGCTGCCGGCCGGCGACGCGCCGAGGATGCGGTGACCGAGTGGAACGCTGCCGATGAAGACGCGCGGCGACTCCTCGTAGTACGCGCCCCAGGCGGACCGATCGGACGCGGAAACCGCCTCTGCGAGCGCCGGGCCCACATCGATCGGCATCAAGCCGAGTCGAGCGAAGGCGTTGCGCAGGCGCGGCGTCCCGGTGAATGTCACCCATCCTGCGTTCTCGTCGGCGAGTCGTTTCGTCAAGAGGTCGATGAGCACCCGGACTACACCCGGAAACGCGCCGCACAGGTGGCCGACTTCGCTGACCTGGCGACGGTCGCAGGTCGAGCCGACGTGTCGCTCGATCACGCGCTGGATCGCGACGTCCAGGTACTGCTCGAGATAGAGCGCTTCGTCGCCCCGACGCAGCCCGACCGCGCCCTGCAGGCGGCCGTCCGCGTCGCGCAGGCTGAAGAGGCGGGGCATGAACCCCGGGACGCGCGCGCCGTACTTCTGCGCGAAGCAGGAGGCGATGTAGGTCTGGATCGACGACCTCGCGTCAGCCTGCTCCTCGACCAGCACGAAGGCCGACTGGTCGGCGACCGGGGGCGCGACTGACACGGCGTTCGCGGCATTCCCCGACCGAACCTTCGCCGTAAGGCGGAGCGTCGTGCCGAGGCCATCGTCCGAACCGCGGTCGCCGGTCGGGTGAGCGCACGACAGCCAGCCGATCGGGTCGGCGCCAGCGCGTGCTGTGGGAAGGAAGGAAGCGTCGTGCACCCGGCCTTCTTTGCAACATCGATGCCACACCCGATCGCTTCGTCGAGACTGCTTCGCAACTGCCTGATGCTGCAACGCTTTGCATCGCCCGATGGTGTAGGTCCCGACGACGACCGAGCGACGGGCTCCTCACGATCGATTGCGGGCACTGCAACGCTCGTCGGCGAGCCTTGCAGCGACATCCAGCCGTCCGCCGACTATTTCGGACAGCCGACGACGTCACCGACCTGCAGTACGACCGCGTAGCGATGGCCCGGGAGGCAGGACGACAGATAGCCGATCGCTCCGGGCGTGGACGACACGAACAGGGCGACCGCCTCCTCGGACGCGACGACGTGCGGCGGCTCGATCCCGTTGAAGTAGAGGTCGCGCCAGTAATCCTCGAACGACTCGGGGGAGCCGCCGAGCAGATCGAGCGAGAACTCGCGGCGCAGCGCGTGCGCAGGGGGCAGATTGACCGGCTGGATCGCCTTGCCGCCGGACCAGTACATCTGCCTGCGCAGGAAGATCCGGGCGACGCTCTCGCGCGTCAGCCGTCGGTTGCTCACCGTATCGGGATCCGCGATCACCACGTATGCGGGCTGGACCGCTCCGGCCTGCAACGCCGTCACCACGAGGCCGACGGTCGCGAGCACCCAGATGAGACTGCGACTTTCCATCCGGGACGTCAGAACAGCACGCTAAGCGATGAAAGGAATCCGGTGGGCGCGCCGACGCTGTTCTTCGAGCTGCGCACGGCTTCCACCTTCAACACCACCGCCGGCGTGATCCGCATGTTCAGGCCGATCACGCCGGTGTTGATCGATTCGCCGGGGTCGACGGCCCGGTAATGCTCGTATCGGGCGACGCCATAGAGGCGTTCGCCGAGCGGTGCGACGAACTGCACGAAGGCGCCGCGTTCGTCCCGTCCGCTGCCACGACTCGAAAAGCGGTACAGCGCTTCGACACTGACCTGGTACCGGTCACGCGACCATTGCAGGTCCGCGCCCATCAGGCTCTTGCGCTCGTCGCCGGTCCGTTCCTGCTCGAAGGACACGTACGACAAGCCGACCTGCGTATCGCGTGCGACCGGCAAGACGACCCGGCCGCCGAGCGCCTCGGAAAAGGTGTCGACCGCCGGGTTCGGCTGGACCTCTGCACCCGCCGTCGCATAGATCGAGTATTCGATGGCGCTGGTACCGACGAAGAGAGCGCTGCTCAGCATGACCGCCGTGACGTTGGTCGGAAACGCGCGCGTGGTCACCAGGGGGCGCGAAGTGGTCCAGACCAGGGGTGCCGCGTGCAGCTGGTTCCAGCGCCCGATGGGTGTCAGGAACTTGCCGACCCGGATCGAGGTCGTCTCCGTCAACGCGTAATCGACGTAGATCCGCTCGACCGACAGGAAGCGCTCGTTGCTTTCCGCGATATCACCTCGCGGACCGACCGGCTTCTCGTAGTCGAATTCCGAGAAGACGCGGATGCCCGCCGGTCCGTCCCACCAGATCGCGAGGCTCGCGTCCTCGACCGTAAAACGCCCGGGAGCCGAACGCAGATCCTGGTAGGTACCGGTGGCATAGCCGCCAACATTCAGCCCGAGGTCCGGAACGTGCAAGCCGTGCCCGAGCTGATAGTCGACTTCACCGATCGCCGGCCAGTCGAAGGCAAGCGCGTGACCCCAGGCCAGACCCGCCAACGCGGCGAACAACGCTTTCGCCCACCGGCGACCGCCTCGTCGATGCAAGGACGCCCCTCTCCCGTCGCCGACCGTCGTCCGATCCCCCATCGCGTATTCTCGCCAACGCATCGATCCACCCCAGATTGCAGCCGTGACCATCCGCAGAACGCTCGTCGTTGCGTTTACCGTCGTGGGCCTCGGCTCCGCGGCACTGCTCGCCGGTCTCGCCTTCGTGCAGGCCCAGAACGCGCTGAGGGCCGAGATTGAAAGCAACATCACCGTGCAGGCGCAGGGGATCGCCACCGAAGTGGACAAGATGATGTTCGAGCGTTTCCAAAACGCGGCGACTTGGAAGACGCTCGACATCATGCAGGACATGCAGGTGCACGATGTGGACAAGCGGCTGAGCGGGTTCCTCGTCGATGTCCGCAAAGGCTACGGCGACATCTACCTTGCGATCGCGTGCCTCGATGAGCAGGACCGGGTCATCGCGAGCAGCGACGTCCCCACGCTCGGCAGCGTTGCTGCAAGAACGAAGCCAGCGTTGCCGGGCCGGATGGCTGCCGCCGGTGTCGACCTCGTCTTCGTCGAGCTGTCGCCACCGCGCGTCGAGATGACGACGGCAATTGCCGCGCGATATCGCGAAGGGGCCCTTGGCCGCCTGCGGCTCCAGCTCGATTGGGCGCGAATCTCGGACGTGATGGACCAGGCCGGCGGTAGCGACGGACGCATGGCCGCCGTGCTGGACCAGGGAGGGCGACTAATCGCCGCGTCCGCAGGGCTGCTCGACCACGAGCATCTGGGAAGCAACGACCTCGCCGCCTGGCGTACGCCCGGCGTCCTTCTGCATCCGGGCGGTCGCATCGCAGACGCCGACGTATTGGTCGCCAGCGCGACCTCACCGGGTTTCTCGACGTACCCGGGCTTTGGCTGGACCACCCTGATCATCCAGCCGGCTCATCAGGCGCTCGCACCCGTTCGCCGGATGGGGCTCATCTTCCTCGCGCTGCTCGGCGTCGTCTTCGCCGCGACGCTCGTAATGGCCAACTGGATCGGACGGCGCATCGCTCGTCCGATTACCGCCTTGACCGGCTACGCCCGTGCCTATGCGCGCGACCAGACCTTGCCCACGCCGCCGACGGTACAGGGCGGCGAAGTCGGCGAGTTGACCGACGCCTTCGTCACGATGGTGCGCGATATCGCGCAGTCGCAGCAGAATCTCGTGCGTGCATCCAAGCTGGCGGTCGTCGGCGAAATGTCGTCGATCATCGCCCACGAAGTCCGCACGCCGCTGGGCATCCTGCGGTCGTCGGCACAGATGTTGCGACGGGAGACCCGGATCTCGAACGAAGGACTGGAACTGCTCGGCTTCATCGAAAGCGAGACGGAGCGGCTCAATCGACTGGTCTCGGCGATGCTGGACACCGCGCGCCCGCGACCGGCGCACTTTGCCTTGGTGGGCCTGCACGCGGTGATCCACGACACCGCGAGCATGCTGCGCGAGCAGGCTCGACGACAGGAGATCGTCGTCGTGGAGCATCTGCTCGCCGACCACGACACCATCGAATGCGACCGTGAACAGATCATGCAGGTCATCCTCAACGTCCTCATGAACGGCCTTCAGGTGCTGTCGAGCGGCGGTCGCATCGAGATCTCGACGCGCGCACTGGGCAAGTACCTGTGCATCGAGCTCGCCGACGATGGGCCCGGCATCGATCCGCTGATCCGCGATCGGGTCTTCGAAGCGTTCTTCTTCCAGCGCGAAGGGGGCATCGGCCTCGGCCTCGCGATCGTCCAGCAAATCGTCGTCGCGCACGGCGGCCTCATCGAGGCGACCGAAAGCGCTCTCGGCGGCGCGTTGTTCCGCATCCTTCTGCCCTACCGACAAGTGCATCTGGCATGAAGGACCGGCTGATCCTGATCGTCGACGACGAGCCGAAGATGCGTCGAGTCCTCGAGATCGCCCTGAAGAACATGGGACACCGGACGATCGTCGCCGAGAACGGACGAGACGCACTGGACCTCTTCCGGAAGGTGGGCGCCGACCTCGTCATCACCGACATCCGGATGCCGCAGATGGACGGCCTGGAGTTGCTCACGACGCTTCGGGAAAGCGGATCGGAGGTGCCGGTCATCGTCATCACCGCGCACGGAGCGCTCGAGACGGCGGTCGCGTCGCTGCGGCAACGCGCCTCCGACTATCTGCAGCGACCGTTCGATCTCGGCGTACTCGAGCGGGCCGTAAGCCGCGTGTTCGAGGTCGCCGCACTGGCGCGTGCCAACGCCTTCCTGCAGCAGGAAGTGGACCGGAACGTCGGCGCGTTCATCGGCGACTCCCTGCCGATGCAGGCCGTCTTCGAATCGATCCGTCAGGTCGGACCGAGGAAGGCATCGGTGCTGATCACCGGCGAAACCGGAACAGGCAAGGAGTTGACGGCGCGTGCGGTGCACAAGGCATCGCCGCGCAGCGACCGGCTCTTCGTGCCGATCAACTGCGCGGCCCTGCCGGCCGACATTCTCGAGGCCGAGCTGTTCGGTTACGAGAAGGGCGCGTTCACTGGCGCGGTCAAGGATCGCGTCGGCAAGTTCGAATACGCCGAAGGGGGCACCGTCTTCCTCGACGAACTGACCGAGATGCCGATCGCGCTGCAGGCCAAGCTGTTGCGGGTCATCCAGGAGAGCACGGTCGAACGCCTCGGCAGCAACCGCTCGATCGATCTCGATGTCCGGTTCATTGCGGCGACGAACCAGAATCCGCGCGAGGCGATCCGCGAGGGACGGCTCCGCGAAGATCTCTACTACCGCCTGAACGTCTTCGCGATCGATCTTCCCCCGCTGCGCAGACGACCCTCGGACATCGCCGGCCTCGCGATGCATTTCGTTCGCAAGCACGCGCACACCGCTGCGACGCCTGCGATCTCCGACGACGCCATGGCGCGCCTCCTCGCGTACCCCTGGCCGGGCAATGTCCGGGAACTCGAGAACATGGTCGAACGGGCGCTCATCATCAGCGACGGCGGCATGTTGACCGGCGCGAATTTCCTGTTGCCGTCCGAACGATCGGCCGACGCGGATGCGTCCCTGCTCTCGTCGCCGACGGTCGTCATGCCGCTCGTGCCCGCGGTCGAGGCCCTAGAGCAGCGGCTCATCGAAGCAGCCCTCGCACAGGCCGACGGCAACAAGAGCAAGGCCGCAGCGCTGCTCGAAATCAGTGAACGAACGCTCTGGTACAAGCTGAAGAAGACCCGCTGAACGTTCGGCAGGACGGAGTCTTGCAGCAGCCTGCAAGCCTTGCAGACCACTCTTGCAGGGGCTCCGGGATGCGCGAGCGCTGTCGAAGAACGTGGACGCAGGCTTTCTGCGGGGACCACGAAGGAGTAGATCGACATGTCAGTAAATCCTGCAACAAGCGTTTCGACCGCGGTGCACGCCGCTCCCGTTCAGCGGAAGGCCGAGTCGGCGGAAGTCAACGTCCGGGGAGACCGCGACGGCGACAGCGACGACGGCGGTGCCGTGCGCCCGACCGTGAACGCCGGTGGTCAGAAGCTCGGTCAGATCGTGAACGTGAAAGCGTGAATGTCGGGACACCCCCCGTGGTGTCCCCCCACCCGCTTTGCCGGCAGCGGATCGATGTACGGGCGCGTTGGGACCGTCTTCGTAGCGCGATGAGCGTCATGGCTACTTCCGCGCGCGAGGTACGGTGCACGACGACAGCAACGTGGTCCGAGAGCTTCGAATGCAAAAGCCGGAATCGGAATACGAATTCGCCAGGCGCGCTGAGCAGCTGCGGGCCGGTACGGGGTCGCCCTCACCTCGTACGTCAGCGGCGGCGTGGTGTATCTGACGATCGGCGTACTCAATCCCTACGGCTTCGTGATCGTTGCGACCTCCGCGCTCGCCTCCAGGCTGGGTAGCACCTTGGGGTTTCTTTGAATGATGCAATTGATGGACCGGCGGTGCGAGGTAGCACCGCCCCGCCTGATCTTTGCACGCAACTAGCGCTGGATCGTAGCCGCGTCCGGGGCCACATTGACCTACGCGTGGGTGTTCGGACCGAGCCTGAAGCTTTGAGCGGCGTCGACAGGCCCCCTGACATGCCCGAGGTGGTTCGATCGGGCGGCAGTGGCCCACCCGCCGAGGGAGAGGCCGCCCATGATCATCACACCGCCGAGTCGCCCGCAACGGCATAAATCAAAACGGGGTTGCCGCAGCGGCTCATGGCGACGCCCCGCATCGTACGTCCGCGCTTGCCGCACAAAGCCTCATCTCCCCTCTTCCCAACCGCTAAGTGAAGGGGCGGCCGCTCAGTCTCTCCTGCCGCAGCAGTCGGACTTGAGACGCTATCCCGATAAAACTTCGTGAAACCGACTGCGTGACCGACGCTTGGTGAGGGCATATCCTCTCTAGCGCGGTAGATTGCGAGAAGGCTTACGAGGCCCAAAAGACACGTGGTCACCCGACGCACAACGGCGACGGCCACGATGGTACGGAGTCGTTGCCCGAGAGAGGGTAAGCGCCTACGCAATCATCCCCTGATGCCGAGCTGCGCTGTTCAGCGCGGCTCGTTTGGGCGACTGCCTGCGCGAGTAAGCGGGCACATTCCGAATCGTAAGCGCTCCGTTTACGCGCAACGCTCGAACTCTCTCTTACAAAGCCTCGTCGATCGCCGAACCGCACGGCTGAAGGGTTGCGATACTTGGGACGTGACGTGAGCTGCACTGCAACCCTTGCTAACAGCATTTGCAGCGGTCGGACAACTTCGTTGCATGAAGTCGCTTTGAGCGCGACGTCTTCGGGCGGTCTTGAGAAAATTTCATTTCAAATCAGCGACTTGGATCGATGCGACTATTTTTAAGTTCTTTGGCATCTAAGTTGCAATGAGCGAAATGTCTCAGCATCACTGCTCAGCGCTAGTTCTGAACGATCTACGACATCCGACT
>CAXTPX010000107.1:0-7863 GCA_964246005.1 uncultured Burkholderiaceae bacterium
GTGACGCGCGGGCGGCGGGTCGTGTTCTACGACTACGACGAGATCGAGTACATGACCGCGTGCAACTTCCGCGACGTGCCGCAGCCGCGCAACGAGGAAGACGAGATGGCGAGCGAGCCGTGGTACTCGGTCGCGAAGAACGACGTGTTTCCCGAAGAGTGGAAAACGTTCCTCTTGGGCGATCCGAACATTCGCAAGACCCTGCTCGAACTGCATCCGGAAATCTTCGAGGCGTCGTACTGGCGTGGACTGAAGCAGCGGATCGAAGGCGGGTACATCGAGGACATCTTTCCGTATCCGGCGGACATCCGCTTCGACCCCGCGCGTCTGACCACCTAGTCACGGCAGCAGCGCCTGCCGCACCTTGAGGTCTTCGAGACGGTCGAGGAACCACCGCAACGCCTTGCCGCGGCCGGCGCTGTTCCACGAGTAGTAGAGGTTGCCGACCAGCCGCGACTCGGACAGTCGCTTCGCCACGAGCCGCCCCGCTTCGAGATGCGGCAACGCGTGGCCGACCGGAAGGTTTCCGCAACCGAGCCCGGCGACCTGGGCGAGCAGCTTGTCGCGCATCGACGACACGGTCAGCACGTCCTGGCCGCTCAGCATGCCCACGGTGACCGCCGGCAGGTTGCGCGCCGTGTCGCCGACGGCCACCACGCGATGGCGTCGCACGACCTCGGGACGGATCGGCTCGCGAGCGGTCGCGAGCGGATGGGTCGGTGCCACGGCGAACACGAACTCGGTCTCGCCGAGCGGACGACTCTGGTATCCGGTCGTCATGCCGGGACCGCTCGGCATGCTGGCGAACGTGCCGAGCGCGAGATCGGCGCGTCCCGACAGCAGCGCTTCCCACGTCCCCGACAGGACCTCGGTCGAAAGGCGGATGCGGGTGCCCGGCTCCTGCTGGTAAAAATCCGACACCAGATCGAACACGGCCTCGATGCGGATGATCGTGTCCATCGCGATGCGCAACTCGACTTCCCAGCCGTCGCCCACACGACGCACGCGGCGCTGCAGTTCGCTCGCTGCGAGCAGCAGGTGGCGGCCTTCGTCGAGCAGCTCGCGTCCGGCCGGCGTCAACTTCGCCTTGTGGCCGCGTCGGTCGAACAGCAGCACATCGAGGTCGCCCTCGAGTTTGCGGATCACGTAGGTCAACGCGGACGGGACGCGGCCGAGCTCGTCGGCAGCGCGGGCGAAGCTCCCCTTGCGGTCGATCGCGTCGAGAACGTTGAGCGCCTCGAGGTCCAGAATCATGTTCAGTGGATTTGAACAAAGTCGTCAAAGCGTCAGCCTATCATTTCCGCAAGGCCGGACGTATCTTCCTCCCGTGCCGGAGCAGACCATTTCACGCGGCACCAGAAAGGCTTGAAAATGATTGAAGCACTTGACCAGGCGACAGAAGCGCGCACGGCAGTTCGCCGGAGCGCCGATCGCGGTCACGCCGAGCACGGCTGGCTGGAGAGTTTCCACAGCTTCTCGTTCGCGGACTACAACGACCCGGCGCACCTGCACTTCGGGCCGCTCCGCGTCATCAACGAAGACTTCATCGCGCCCGCGTCCGGTTTCGGCACGCACGGCCACCGCGACATGGAGATCATCACGTACGTGCTCGAAGGCGAGCTGACGCACAAGGACTCGATGTCGAGCGGCGGTGCCAGCGGCGCCGTGATCCGGCCCGGCGACGTCCAGCGCATGAGCGCCGGCCGAGGCGTGATGCACTCGGAGTTCAATCGCTCGAACGACCAGCGTGTCCACCTGCTGCAGATCTGGATCATGCCGAACGTGCAGGGCATCGCACCGAGCTACGAGGAGAAGCGCTTCCCCGATGTCGACAAGCGCGGACGGTTCAGGCTGGTCGCGTCGAACGACGGACGCGAAGGATCGGTGCTGATCCACGCCGATGCGGCGCTGTACGTCGGTCGCTTCGATGGTGCGGAGTCGGCGACGCATCGCGTCGTCGCGAACCACCTAGCCTACGTGCACGTCGCGCGCGGCTCAGTCGTCGTCGACGGCACGATGCTCGAGGCCGGCGACGCCCTCAAGGTATTCGCCGCGGGCGACATCGTCATCGAAGGCGGCCACGATGCCGAGGTGCTGCTGTTCGATCTCGGCGCCTGAGCCCTCCAACTTTCCTGAAAGAAGCCACCATGACCACGCTCTCGATCGTCTACCACTCCGGCTACGGCCACACGCGCAAGCTGGCGGAGGCCGTTCTCGCCGGCGCCAGGTTGTCGCCGGGGGTCTCGGCGACGCTCTTCGCGATCGACGCCGAAGGCAACGTGCCCGACGAGGCGTGGGCCGCGCTGGCATCGTCCGACGCCATCGTCTTCGGCTCGCCGACCTACATGGGCACCGTGTCGTGGCAGTTCAAGAAGTTCGCGGATGCGACGTCGAAGCCGTGGTTCGCGCAGGTCTGGAAGGACAAGCTCTTCGCCGGCTTCACGAACTCGGCGTCGATCAACGGCGACAAGTTCAATACGATCCACTACCTGATGACGCTCGCGATGCAGCACTCGGGCTTCTGGATCGGAACGGGGCTGATGCCGTCGAACACGAAGACGGCCGGGCGGAACGACGTCAACTGGCTGGGCTCGTTCGGCGGCCTGATGGCGCAGTCGCCGTCGGATGCGTCGCCCGACGAAGGACCGTTGCCCGGGGATCTCGAGACCGGCCGATTGTTCGGCAGGCGCGTGGCGGATGCTGCACAGTTGCTGTCCACCCGCCGAACGAGCGAGGATGTCGCGCTCGCCTGAACGGCATTCCGGAACGAAGGGGTCGACGTTGGCCGTGAACAGTCCCACGCACTACACACGGCCCGCGATCGGCCTCCACTGGCTGATGGCGCTCCTGATCGTCGGGAACCTCTGCCTCGGCTATTACATGGCGGGGCTGTCGTTCTCGCCGTCGCGGATCCGCCTCTTCAACTATCACAAGTGGATCGGCATCACGATCCTCGGACTCGCGGCGGCACGGTTGCTGTGGCGCCTGTCGCATCGGCCGCCGCCGGTGCCGCATTTCGTGCCGCCATGGCAGCGCGGCGCCGCGCACGGCGTTCACTGGTTGCTGTACGCGCTGTTCTTCGCCGTGCCGCTGGTCGGTTGGGCGTACTCGTCGGCGGCGGGTTTCCCGGTCGTATGGCTCGGACTCGTGCCGCTACCCGACTGGGTATCCCCCGACAAGGCTCTCGCCGAGCGACTCGAAACGCTCCATGCATGGCTCGCCTATGCGCTGGCCGCGGTCGTCGGCCTCCACGTCCTGGCCGCGCTGAAGCACGGCTTCGAGGAGCCGACCGGTTACCTGCAACGGATGCTCTCGAGTCGTCCGTGACACCGCACTTTCACGACGGGATCAACATGGCTCTTCGACGCTTCGCCTCCATCGCCGTACTCGTGCTGATGCTTCCCTCGATCTGCGAGGCCGCGCAGAAGCTGGTTGCGGCACAGAGCGAGATCGGCTTCGTCAGCAAGCAGATGGGCGTCCCGGTCCAGGGCAAGTTCGAACGCTTCGACGGACAGATCGACGTCGACCCGGCCAAGCCCGAGGCCGGCCGGGTCGCCTTCTCGGTCGAGCTCGCGAGCGCCGCGGTCGGCACGGCCGACACGGTGGTCGAGCTGAAGAAGCCCGAATGGTTCGACGTCGGCAAGTTTCCCACCGCGACCTTCCAGTCGACCTCGATCAAGGCGACCGGACCCGGCAAGGTCGACGTCGTCGGCAAGTTGACGATCAAGGGCATCACGAGCGAGGTCCACGTCCCGATGACGCTGGTGCGACAGGGCGACCTACTGAAGGCGGACGGCGAGTTCACCGTGAAGCGTCTCGACTACCGGATCGGGGCGGGCGAATGGGGGGACACCGGCCTCGTCGCGAACGAAGTGCTGGTCCGGCCGCACCTGACGGTCCAGGGCAGCGCCACCCCCTGAGCGTCGCATCCAGCGCGAGTCAAAACGGCCACCGATCATCGGACGGCCCCATCAACGGAGAAACTAATGAAGCACGTCACATCCATCACCCTGGCCGCTACCCTGCTCGCCACCACGACGCTCGCGGTCGCCGAGCCGACCAGCTACACCATCGACCCGAGCCACACGTCGGTCACCGCGGAGTCCCGCCACTTCGGCACCTCGACGGTCCGCTCGCGCTTCGCCCCGAAAAGCGGCGAGATCACGATCGACCCGGCTGCGAAGACCGGGAAAGCGACCATCACGATCGACGTCGGGTCGGTCCTGACCGGCGTGCCGAAGCTCGACGCGCATCTGAAGACCGACCAGTTCTTCGACGCGGCCAACTATCCCGACGCCAACTTCGTCGCGACGCGCTTCGAGTTCGACGGCGACAAGGTCGTCCAGATCACCGGCGACCTGACGATGCACGGCAAGACCAATCCGATCACGCTGAAGTCGACCAACTACAACTGCTACATCAACCCGATGGCGAAGAAGCAGGTATGCGGCGGCGACTTCGAGACCACCATCAAACGGCAAGACTGGGACATCAAGTTCCTCATTCCTTTCGTCTCCGACGAGACGAAGCTGATCGTCGCGATCGAAGCGATCAAGAACTGATTCGGGCGGCACGTCCGCTGTGCGGCGAGCTAGGGCGCGTTGTCCGCCAGCGACACCGACACGACGGACGTCCCAAAGCGAACGATGTCCTACACGTCAGCCTGCCGATGGCGTTATGCTGCAATGCACAAGTATTGCACGAGGCGAGCGATGGGAACGATGCGAAGAGGCCCGACCGGGTTGGTATTGAAGGCGCTGGAACTGACCCGCAAGGGGAGTCTGGGCGACGCGACCGCCGTCATCCAGAAGGCGTTGCGGCTGGTCGTGCCCGACGCGGCACCGTCTACGCCTGCGGCGAGGACGTCGAAGCGAACGGCGACCGTGCTCGATCAGGCGATCGTACGGAAGGCAGCACCGGAGACCGATGCGGCCACCGAGGCGGTTCCGTCGTCCATGCCGATGCCGAAGCAGGCAACGACGAAAGCGCCGTCGAGGCACGGCTTTCTCTCAGGCAGTCACACCTTCGCCGGTTCGAGCCGCAACTACAAGCTCTTCGTCCCCGCCGTGCTGTCAGCCGCCCCGTCGCTCGTGGTGATGCTGCACGGTTGCACCCAGGATCCGGACGACTTCGCCGCGGGCACGCGGATGAACGAATGGGCGAGCCGCGACGGCTTCCTCGTCCTCTATCCGGAGCAGTCGCGCAGCGCCAATCCGTCGTCGTGCTGGAACTGGTTCCAGACCAACGATCAGCAGCGCGACCACGGCGAGGCGGGACTGATCGCATCGCTGACCCGCGCGGTGCTCGCCGAATACGACGCCGACCCGACGCGCGTCTACGTCGCGGGCCTATCCGCGGGCGGCGCAATGGCGGCCAACCTCGCCTACGCGTATCCGGACCTGTTCGCGGCGGCAGCGATCCATTCGGGCCTGGTCGCCGGCGCGGCGAACAACGTCGTCGACGCGCTGACGGCCATGCGCAAGGGTGCGTCGCGTCGACCGGCCGCGGCCAACGGCCTCGCGACGGGCTTTCCGCCGACGCCGACCATCGTCTTCCACGGTGACGACGACCGCACGGTCCACCCCGTCAACGGCGACCAGATCGTGTCCGCTGCGTTCCAGGCACAGGCAACGCCTGCTCCCGAAGTCGAGACCGGTCAGTCGAGCGGCGGACAGTCGTACGTCAGGGAAAGCTTCCAGGACGACGACGGCGTCACGCGCGTCGAGCACTGGAAGCTGAAGGCAGCGGGCCATGCGTGGGCCGGCGGCGATGCGGCCGGCACCTACACCGATCCGCGCGGTGTCGATGCCACGCAGGAGATGCTGCGTTTCTTCGCGCTGCATCGGCTGAACGTCGCGGCTGCCGCCTGACGGTCGCAGCGAAGGGCCCGCGAAGCGGGTCAGCGCTGCGCCGGCATGACGGATCGGGCACCATCGCGGCATGGCGTCCCTCCTCTCCCTCTCCGCGTTGCCGGCGCCGCTGACCGGCGAACAGGAGTCCATCGTCGTCGACGGTGGCGCCGTCGTGTTCTATCACGCCGGTCCCTCCGCGCCGCCGACCGGCATCGAACGACCGGTGCCGTTGCTGCTGATCCACAGCATCAACGCGTCCGCGTCGGCGTTCGAGGTCAAGCCGCTGTACGAGCACTATCGCCCCCAGCGCCCGGTCTACGCGATCGACCTGCCCGGCTACGGCAAGTCGGATCGCAGTGGACGCGCCTACACGCTCCGCCTGATGACCGATGCGGTGCTGGCGCTCGTCGACTTGATCGCCACGCGACACGGCGGCATCGCCATCGATGCGATCGCCGTGTCGCTGTCGAGCGAGTACCTCGCCCGCGCAGCGGTCGAAAACCCGTCCGGCTTTCGGACCGCCTGCCTGGTGAGCGCGACGGCGCTGAACCGATCGCGGCCTTTCTACGGACCTCCGGGTTCGACCCGCGGCAAGACGTGGCTGCTGAAGGTGCTGGGACGGGCGCCGTGGAGCGACGCGCTGTTCCGTCTGCTGACACGACCCGGCGTGATCCGCTTCTTCCTCGCGAAGACCTGGGGCTCGAAGAGCATCGACGAAGGTCTGTTCGAGTACGACCTCCTGACGACGCGCGTCCCCGGCGCCTCCAATGCACCGTTCTACTTCCTGTCCGCTTTCCTGTTCAGCGCGGACATCTCCCGGATCTACGAAGCGATGACCGTCCCGGTACTGCTGCTCCACGGCACGAAGGGCGACTTCGTCGATTACCGGGACGCGCCCCGTCTCGAACGCGACTTCGGCTGGAGCGTGAGCGTGATGCAGACCGGCGCGCTGCCGTACTTCGAGGACATCGCCGGCTTCGTCGAACGCTACGAGACGTTCCTCCGCAGGAGCGTCATCGGTCCGCAGGGCTGAGCGAAGCGTGCTCGCCGGTCGGGGGCGCTGCGCTTCCGCCGAGCCATCGATCGAACCACGCGACGACGCGCGCTTCGAGGTCGGCCTGATGTTCGGGCTTGCGGATGCGATGCCCCTCGCCTTCGTAGATCACGAGCGTCGTCGGGACACCGACCGCGCGCAGCCCGTGCCAGAACTCCTCGCTCTGCGCCGCAGGGACCTCGATGTCGCGCTCGCCCACGTAGATCAGGGTCGGCGTCGTCGCCGCCTTGATGGTGCGGATCGGCGACAGCGCGTCGTAGATGCGCGGGTCGTCGTACATCGTCGCGCCGAAGAACGGCGTCATCCATTGGTCGATGCCGTTCTGTCCGTAGTACGAGACCCAGTTGGCGACGCCGGCGCCGGCGACCGCGGCCTCGAAGCGCGACGTGTGCGTCACCGCCCACATCGTCATGAAGCCGCCGTAGCTGTGCCCGAAGATGCCGAGCCGACGATCGTCGATGGGCGCGATCTTCTCGACCGCGTCGACGCCCCGAAGGATGTCGCGGAAGTCGCCCTTGCCGAAGGCCCGGAAGTTGGCGTTGGCGAACACGGTGCCGTTGCCGAACGAGCCACGCGGGTTGGGCAGGAACACGTAGTAGCCCTTCGCGAGCAGGCCCGTCGTCATCCGGTCGAAGAGGTAGCGCGGCGTCACGACGCCCGAGGGGCCGCCATGCACGATGGTGATCATCGGGCTGCGCGCATCGCTCGCCGGCATCGCGTCCCGCCCGACCGGAGAGAGCAGCCAGCCCTGCACGTCGAGCCCGTCGCTCTTCCACGCGACGCTGCGTGCGGCGGCGTTCGCGGGCAATGCGTCGTTGTCGTGCGTGATCGGATGCGTCGCGCCGAGGGGCCCGTACTCGATGTGCGGTGGACGCTCGAAGCTCTCCAGCGCGAACGCCGCGACGCGTCCGGTCGCCTCCATCGCGACGCCGCTGCCCGAACGCTCCGGGTTGATCG
>CAXTPX010000108.1:0-7784 GCA_964246005.1 uncultured Burkholderiaceae bacterium
CGTCGACGGCGAGGGGCGCGTGTGGCGCGCGCTGTTCACGATGAAGCGGCAGCCGGACAAGACGTGGAAGGTCGGCGGATGCCAGCTCGTGCAGACCCAGGCGCTCGCCACTTGAGCGCTGCGGCCGCGAGCGCGAGCCCGACGATGCAGACCACGTCCGTCGACCGGGACGAAGCGCAGCAGGCGCCCATCCACGAGTCGTTCGAGACCGAGGTCCGTCCGTTGGCGTTCGTCCCGACGGCGCGGAAAGGCAGGGGCGCGATCGCCAACGTGCGCGGCCGCTACGAGGTCGACGTGCGCGAGCGTTTCGACGACGGGTGGGACGCGGCCGGGACCGACGCCGACGACGAGCCTGCGCCGCTGCCGACCATCGTCACCGAAGAGCACGCGAAGAGCATCCTGTCGCGCAACGACTCGCCGGACATCCCGTTTCGGGTGTCGCTCAATCCGTATCGCGGCTGCGAGCACGGCTGCATCTACTGCTTCGCGCGACCGACGCACAGCTACCTCGGCCTGTCACCGGGGCTCGACTTCGAATCGCGTCTCTTCGCGAAGGTCAATGCGGCGGAACTGCTGACCAGGGAGCTCGCCAAGCCGTCCTACGTCCCCGACGTGATCGCGGTGGGCGTCAACACCGACGCGTATCAGCCGATCGAGCGCGACCTGAAGATCACGCGGCGTGTCCTGCAGGTGTTGCACGACACGCGCAGTGCCTTCGGGATGATCACGAAGTCGTCGCTGATCGAGCGCGACCTCGACCTGCTCGTCCCGCTCGCCCGCGCGAAGCTGACGCGCGCATCGATCACGATCACGACGCTCGACCACGACCTGGCGCGCAGGCTCGAGCCGCGTGCCGCGAGTCCTGCGCGTCGACTGCGCACCGTCCGCACGCTCGCCGACGCAGGCGTGCCGGTGTCGGTCAACGTGTCGCCGGTCATCCCCTTCATCACCGATCACGAGATGGAGCACATCGTGGAAGCCGCGGCTGCAGCGGGTGCCCACAGCGCGCACTTCATCATCCTGCGACTGCCGTGGGAGTTGAACGACGTGTTCCAGACGTGGCTGCGAACGCACTTCCCGCTGCGGGCCGAGCGCGTGATGAACCGCATCCGCGATCTGCGCGGCGGCAAGGACTACGACTCGCGATTCGGCAAGCGGATGACCGGCATCGGCATCTGGGCCGACCTGTTCGCCGACCGCTTCCACGCGGCGTGTGCGCGGCACGGCCTCAACCGGCACCGTCGGCAATTCGACACGTCGCAGTTCGCGCGACCCGTCATGCCGCGTCGGCCCGAGGCGCAGTCGCGTCTCTTCGACTGAACGCCGGAGGCTCTACGAGACGAAGCTTTCGCCCGACCCGACAAGACGACCGATCGCGAACGACAGCAGCGTCATCAGCAGCGTCATGCCGCCGAGCAGCGTCAGCACGGCCACCAGGATCGCGGGCCAGCCCGAGTGGCTGGTGCGTCCCGCGTCGGCGTTCCAGCGGGCGTCCCAGCGTTCGTCGGACATCAGCGCGAATCGCAGGGCTTCGATGAAGCCGGCGAACGTCGGGATCAGCGTCCAGCAGAACGCGACGTACAGCCAAGGCAGCAGGCGGCGCCGACCCTCGAGATAGAAGCGATGCAATCCGAACGTTCCGCCGATCGACGCGAGCAGGGCGGCGAGCGTCTTGTTCCTGAACGTCACTTCGCTTCCTCGCGAGGAATGATCTCGAGGGCGACGAACTGCGTCTTCTGCAGGGCACTGAAATTGTCGTCCGAGACCAGCACGAGCGTGCGATGGCCGTTCGCGAGGACCGGCCCGAAGCAGATGCCCTCGAGGTTGTCGATGCGGATGCCGAGCGTGTCGAAGTCGAGCACCAGCCGCTTCGTCATCGGCACGAACGGCCTGGCCGGCGCGATCAGTGAATCGATCGCACCGACATCGCTCGCCCCGGCCAGATCCGCCTCGAACAGCCGGATGCGCCAGCCGGCCCCGAGCACCAGCGCGCGTTCGAGCACCAGCAGCCGCGTTGCATCGAGCGCGAGGATTTCAGAGACGCCGTTCTGCGCGTACAGCGACGTCAGCGAGTGGTCCGCCGGGATCGGTCCGATCCGATAGGCGAACTGCGCGGCGAGGGCGCCGAAGCCGCCATCGGCCGCAGGCAGCGGATCGCGGTCGTAACGCGAGATGCGGGACCACGCGCCGTCGGTCATCGTCGGCATCGGGCCGTCCTGCAACAGCGGTCCTTCCATCGAGACGTACAAGGCTTGCCCGTCGGTCGACAGGGTCGAGCCTTCGAAGACCAGGTTGTCCCGCGGGCCGCGGGCCTCGGCCACGATGTGGAACATCGGATGAAGCGGCACCTCGCCGAGGTATCGGCCGTCGAGCCCGGCACGGCGGACGAACGGGTCGATCAGCCGGTCCGGCTTCCGGCCGCCGCGCAGCTTGCGTGCCCCTTCGCTCGTCCACCACAGGCTCCGCGTTCGCGGGTCGTAGCGGATCGACTCCGAATCGCTCGCGTCGACGGGATACGGCGTCCCGTCCGGCTGCTTCAGCACGACCACCGTCTGCAGCGTCACGTCGTCCAGTCCGCCCTCGTCGATCGTCAGTCGAGCCGTGTAGAAGCGTGCCGGTGAAAACACCGAGCGGTCGTCGCTGATCAGGTAGTAGACATCGGCCGCAGGGTCGTAGTCGATGCCCGACAGGCCACCGACGATCGTGCCGCCGAATTGCAGTCGATGGTCGAGCGTGCGCTCGCCGATCAGCCGCACCGTGAAGCTGCCGGTCGGCGCCTCGCGATCGCTCGCCTCGTCCGTGCGGGTCGGGCCGAGAGCGCAGCCGGCGAGCGTCGCGATGACGATCGCGATCGACGCCGTTCGCAGCAGGCGGAGCATCCTCAGCGAGCGATGTATCGGATGCGATAGATCGCGCCGGCGAGGTCGTCGGAAACGAGCATCGATCCGTCCGGTAGCGGCAGCACGTCGGCCGGTCGTCCCCAGACCGTCTCGTCGGCACGCAGCCAACCCTCCGCGAAGACTTCCTGGCTTCCGGCGCTGGACCCGTCGATCGCCACGTGCACGATCCGGTAGCCGCTCTTCTTCGACCGGTTCCACGATCCGTGCTCCGCGATGAAGACGCTGTTGCGGTAGCTCGCCGGGTAACGCTCGGTCGCGGACGCGGGCGGTCCGTAGAAGCGCATTCCGAGCGATGCGACGTGCGCGCCGAGGCGGGCGGCGGGCGGCGTGAACGCCGAGCACGGCTTCTTCGACCCGAACTCCGGATCGGCGAGGTTGCCCTGGTGGCAGTACGGGAACCCGAAGTTCGGCGCGGCCGCGCTCTTCGCCACGCGATGCAGCGTGTCGTCGGGGACGTCGTCGCCGAGCAGGTCGCGTCCGTTGTTCGTGAACCAGAGCGAGCCGTCCACGGGATTCCAGTCGAAGCCCACCGAATTGCGGACGCCTTTCGCGACGACGGCGTCTGCGCTGCCGTCGGCCCTGATCTTCTGGATGTTGTAGTACCGGTCGTCGTCGCGCTCGCAGACGTTGCAGGGCGCGCCGACCGGCACGTACAGGTCGCCGTCGGGGCCGAACGCGATGAACTTCCAGCCATGGTGCGTCTCGGTCGGGAAGCGGTCGGTGACGACGACCGGCGGCGCCACGCGGTCGAGGTCACCGTCGACCTTGTCGAATCGCACGATGCGCGACACGGCCGATACGTACAGCGAGCCCGCGCGATAGGCCACGCCGACCGGCATCTGAAGATTGGACGCGATGGTCCTCACGTCGGTCGCGTGGCCCTGGTCGAGCGAGACCGCGTAGACCTTGCCCGCGCTCTGGCTGCCGACGAACAGCGTGCCGCGGCCGTCGTCGAACCGGCCGAGCGCCATCTCGCGCGCGTTCGGCACGTGGTCGGTCACGAGTTCGATCTGGAAGCCGGGCAGCAGCTTGATCGTGTCGAGCGGCAACGCAGCGACTGCGCTCGTCAGGCTCGCAGCGGTGACGGTCGCGACGAATGCAGTCGCTCGAAAGAGGGGAAGGCGCATGGTGGTGTTCGTCAAGAGGGGCTCGAAAGGACAACGCGATCGCTGTCCGCCAGTCGACGATGGTAAGCCCCGGTCCGAAAAAAGAACGAGCCGCCCGCAGGCGGCTCGTCGCGGCGGCCCGACGCCGGTCAGAGCGTGGCCATCAGGCTCTTCGATTCCTGTCCTTCGGCGCTGTCCGGCGCGGTGGTCACGAGCGACTGCAGCGTCGTGCGGGCAGCGTCCTTCCGTCCTTCCTTCAGTTGCGCCTTCGCCAGGTGCAGCGTGATGTCCCGCTGCAGCGGCGCTGCCGCGCTCGCCTTCTCGAGCAGTTCCAGTCCCCGCTTCGTCTGTCCCTGCTCGACGAGCATCCAGCCGAGCGTGTCGCCCACGGCGGGACTGTCGGGCGCCAGCGCGTTCGCCTTCTGCGCATAGGTCACGGCCTGCGGATCCTTCTGTTGCCACAGGCTCCAGGCGAGGTTGTTCATCACCATCGGATCGTTCGGCTGCAGTTCGAGCGCCGCGCGATAGCTCTGCGCTGCGTGACCGTATTCCTTCGATCGCAGGGCGATGTCGGCATCGAACAGGCGCACCGACAGGTCCTTCGGGTGAGCCTTGAGCCAGTCCGCGAGGAACGCATCGGCGTCGGCACGCTTGCCCGACAGGGAGAGGGCGGAGTAGTTCTTGATCACGACGTTCGACGACGGGGCCTGCGTCAGCACCTTCCGGTAGGTCGCCGCCGCATCCGCATACTGCTTGCTCGCGAGCTTCACGTCGCCGTCGAGTTCCGGCAGGACCGACGAACGCGGCGCGATCTGGCGAATCGCCGCCAGGAGGCGGGACGCCTCGTCGACCTTGCCGGCGCGCAGCATCGATCCGACCGCCGCGGCTTGCGCGGCGGTGGACTCGGGCTTGCCCTTCAACGCGCCCTGGAAGGTCGCGAGCGCGGTGTCGCCCTGGCCCGCGGCGAGCTGTGCCTGCCCGAGCTTCATCTGATATTCGAGCGATTCCGGATTGGTGGCGGCGAGCTTGCGATACGACGTCAGGGCCTGGTCCGCGCTTCCCGTCTGCAACAGCAGCTGGCCGACCAGTTCGAGATAGCGCGGGCTGTTCGGCGACGACGCGAGACCTTCCTGCGCGATCGCGAGCGCCTGCTTCGCATCGTTGTGCGTGAGATAGAAGCTCGCGAGCGCGGAGACGGGCAACTCGGATGTCGGATTCGCGCGTCGGGCTTCCTTCAGCAACGCGACGACCTGTTCCGGCGATCCCTTGTTGGCGTTCTCCAGTTGGGCCGACGCGAGCAGCGCCGAAAGGTTGCCCGGTTCCTTCGCGAGCAACGCCTTGTAGCGACTCCGCGCACTCTCGACGTTGTTCTCGCGCAGGTCGAGGGACGCGAGATTGGCGACCGCGGGGAAGTACGTCGGCTGGAGCTGCACCGCCCGTTCGAGCGCCTTCCGCGCGGCCGGAATGTCACCCCGCCCCATGTCGATCGCCGCTCGCAGGTTGTACGTGAGCGGGTTGTCGGGCTGCCGTTTCTCGAGCGTCTTCCATGCGGTCAACGCCTGATCGAACTGCTTGCGCTGAACGCGCGCGAGGACCAGTGCGATGTCCGGGTTCGGGTTGTTCACGGCGTCCTTCGACGCGGCCTCCAGTTCGGAGAAGCCGGCTGCTTCGTCGCCGCGCGCGAACGAGACCGCAGCACCCTGGGTCCGGATGTTCGCGTCCGCCGGGTTGGCCTTGCCGGCCTTGTCGAAGAACTTCGACGCACTGCCGAAGTCGCCCTTGAGGAGCGCCACTTCGCCGGCGAGGCTGACCAGCGCCGGATCGTTCGGCGCCGCGGCGATGGCCGGCTGCAAGATCTCGTCGGCCTTCTGCGGCTGGCGCTGACGCACGTACAGGCTCGTCAGCAGCTTTCGGGCGTAGACGTTGCCCGGATTGAGCTTGATCGCTTCGCGCAGATGCTGCTCGGCCTGCGCGGGCTGGTTCATCGCCGTCGAGATGGCGCCCGCGAGCATCTGCGCCATGCCGCTCTGCGGCGCACTGGCGATCGACACCGTGATCGCGTCGTTGGCGCGCTGCATGTCCTTCTTGTTGAACGCGATCAACGCGTCGAGGTAAGCGACCCCGGGATGCTTCGGGGCCGTCTTCTTCAACTCGTCGATCTGCTTCTGCGCGAGGTCGGGCTCGTTGTTGCCGAGGTAGGCGCTCGCAAGATTGAGTCGCGCGATGAAGTTGCGCGGATTGGCCTTGAGCGTCTGCTGATACGCGTCGATGGCGTCCTTGAGGGACCCCTTGGTCCGGGCGAGGTCGCCTTTGAGCAGCAGGCCTTCGGCATCGCCGGGCGCCTTCGCGAGCACCGCGTCGACGCTGGCTTGCGCCTGGTCGACATTGCCCTTGGACGCCATGATCCGGGCCTGGCCGAGAACGGCTTCCGGATAGTCGGGCACGAACTTCGTGGCCTCGCCGAACGCGTTCATCGCATCGTCGAGCTTTCCGGTGTTGAGGAGCGAGATGCCGACCATCGTCTGCAGCTCGGCCTTCGCTGCCGGCGCGGTCACCGGCCACTTGGTGGCCTGGGCGATGACCTTTTCGGTCTGTCCCTGCAGCAACTGGCTCTTGACGAGCAACGGGACGACCCGGTCCGCATCGAACTTCTGGTCGTAGGCCTTTTGCAGTTCGATCTCCGCACCCTTCGCATCGCCTTGCACCAGCAGCTCCTGGCCGAGCAGGAAGCGCGCCTCGGTCGACTGGCCGTTGGCCTGCAATTCGTTCTTGAGCTCGATCACCGCGCCCTTGTGGTCCTGCTTGGCGATCATTTCCTTGGCACGCGCCAGATGCTCTGCGGGCGTGCTGCGACTGCAGCCGCTGACGAGGGTGCTCGCGACGGCGCACGCAGCGACGCATGCGGCGAGGCCGTTGCGGAGCTTCACGGATTGCTGGTTCATTCTCGAAAGTCTCCTTGGGACGAAGGATCGGCCGTCGTCGGCTCGATCTCGCAGGACAGGCGAACAGCGCCCGGCTCTAGCGGATTCCAAATCGGCGCATCAGGTCGTATAGCGTCGGACGGCTCACGCCCAGCATCTCGGAGGCCCGCGCGATATTGCCGTCGACCTTGCTCAGCACCTGCATGATCGCGCCGCGCTCGGCGTCGTCGCGCACCTGCCGCAGATTGAAGATGCGCGGCTCGGCGCCCTCGACATCGAGCGCCAGTTCCTCGGCGCTGATGAACTGCCCGTCGGACATGATGACCGCGCGCTTCATGCAGTTCTCGATCTCGCGTACGTTGCCCGGCCAGCCGTACGCCTCGATCGCGATGTAGGCGTCGTCGGAGATCACCAGCGGCTTGCGGTTCTGCGCCGCGCAGAAGCGCTGCACGAACGCCCGCGCGAGCAGCGACGGATCGCCGTGCCGCTGCCGCAGCGGCGGAATGTCGACCACGATTTCCGAGAGTCGGTAGAACAGGTCCTCGCGGAAGCGACCCCCCTTGATCTGCTCCTTCAGGTTCTGGTGCGTCGCGCAGACAATCCGCACGTCGACCGGGATCTCCTCGCGGCCGCCGATGCGCTCGACCACGCGCTCCTGCAGGAAGCGCAGCAGCTTGGCCTGCAATGCGCCGGGCAGGTCGCCGATCTCGTCCAGGAACAGCGTGCCGCCGTCCGCGTATTCGATCTTTCCCTTGGTCTGCTTGGCCGCGCCGGTGAAGGCGCCGCGCTCGTAGCCGAACAGTTCGCTCTCGAGCAGGTTCTCGGGGATCGCCGCGCAGTTGATTGCGACGAACGGC
>CAXTPX010000109.1:0-7737 GCA_964246005.1 uncultured Burkholderiaceae bacterium
GATCGCGTCGACCCGCGCGCACAGAAGCAGTCCCGTGAAGTATCAACCCGCGACGAGTGATGCGGACGTGGTGCAGGCGCAGATGATCGGCGCGCAAGGTTCCGAGATCGGCGTCGAGACATCCACATCGGCGGTCTTCACCGAAGAGGGGGCGCCGCACGGCTCGGTGATCGTCTTTCGCGACGTCACCCAGCGCCGCCGTGAAGGCGAGGAGACGATCTATCGCGCGACGCATGACGCGCTGACCGGGTTGTTCAACCGGACCGAGTTCGAGACCCGCCTGGAGCGCCTGCGCCAGACCACGCTCGTCGGACGCCCCGCCCATACGCTTCTCTACATCGATCTGGATCGCTTCAAGCTGATCAACGACGCCTGCGGGCACGCTGCCGGAGATCGCCTGATGAAGAACGTGGCGGCGATGCTCAAGGACTCGGTTCGTGTCCACGATGTCGTTGCGCGGATGGGGGGCGACGAATTCGCCATCCTGCTCGATTCCTGTGCCGCCGACGATGCGTACCGGATCGCGCAGGACATCTGCGACGCCATGGCGGCTTACCGGTTCGTGGACGGGGATCGCAGCCTGAGGGTCGGAACCAGCATCGGCCTCATCGCCATCGACGGGCACTGGGCCTCGACCGCGCTGCTGCTGCAGTCCGCCGACGCGGCGTGCTACGCAGCGAAGGACGCAGGCCGCAATCGGGTCCACGTCTGGTCCGAGGCCGAAGCGATCACGCATCGACTCACCGGCGACGTCCAGTGGGCGTCGAGGATCGAAGAGGCGCTCGACGAGGATCGATTCGTGCTCTATGCCCAGCGAATCGAATCGTTGCAGAAGGCCGACCGGGGCTTGTACGCGGAAGTGCTGTTGCGGATGGTGAACCGCGACGGTTCGCTCAACCAGCCCGCTGCGTTCCTGCCAGCCGCCGAGCGTTTCCAGCTCGCGCCGCTCGTCGATCGCTGGGTGTTGCGACACGCGCTGGAATGGATGCGGGCCGATGCGGGCGAAGTGCCCATCGTGCGCTTGAGCGTCAACCTGTCCGGGCAATCGATCGGCGACAGCGAGTTCTGCAGCTGGGCACTCGCGTTCCTGTCCGAAGCGGGCCCGGTGATCTGCAGTCGCCTGTGTCTCGAGATCACCGAGACCGCGGCCGTGACCCACATGAAGGACGCCGCTGCGTTCATTCGCGGCGTCCGTGCCCTGGGCGTCGAGACGGCACTCGATGACTTCGGCGCCGGCGCGTCGTCGTTCGGCTACCTGAAGCAACTCGTGGTCGACTGCATCAAGATCGACGGCCAGTTCGTCCGGGGCCTGATCGACGATCCGCTCAATGCGGCCGCCGTCCGTTGCTTCGTGGACATCGCGCGTCTGATGGGCCTCCACACCGTCGCCGAGTTCGTCGATCGGCCCGAGGTGCTTTCCCGCCTGCGCGAGATGGGCGTGGATTATGCACAGGGCTACCTGCTGCATCGGCCCGCGCCGCTCGGCGAATTGCTGCAGCGATCCTGCGCCAGCGCGACGGCGATGTCGCGTCCGAAACCAACGGTCCGCCCCGGCCCCCGTCACGTTGCCGCTTGCCCCACGGTGCCGCAGATCGGCCTCTGCACGTGACACGCGTGCGGACGCTCGCGATGTCGGACGTGGCGAATCATGCGGCGACGTCGCCAAGCGGCGGGGCGGCCTCGGGGATTCGTCGGCTCGATGACATCGGCGAACGAATGGCGTCGTCGAAGCAGCATGCCACCGGTTTGTTTCCGGCGATGCCCGATGCGGAGTCGCAGCCGGCCGAAGCGCGCGTCGCGTCGACGGCCTTCGCCTGGCTCCTCGGTCGCGATGCACGTCAGCGAGTGCGTATTTCGCGGACGCTGACCGCCGCCGCAGTCTATCTTCTGAGCATCGTGTTCGAGGGGGTGTCGACCCGCATGGGACTGGCCGATGCGACGTCGACGGGATGGCTCGTGATCTTCATGGGCTTGGGCGTGACGGTGTTCTACGGCGCGATCCGCAGCGGGTTCAGCCTGCGCTTCGAGGATCCGGCCTTGACGCTGCCGCAGATGGGCTTCGCGATCGTCTGCATCGCGCTGGCTTATCTCGCGAACGGCGAGTCGCGCGGCGTGCTGCCGGTCCTCACCGCGCTGGTGCTGCTGTTCGGCGCCTTCACGCTGCGTGCTGCGACCTGTCACCGTCTCGGCTGGGCAGCGGTCGCCGTCTTCGCGCTGGTCATGGGTGGTGCTGCGGCGCATGCACCCGCGCAGTTCGATCCGCTGACGCAGCTGCACCATTTCATGATCGTCGCAACGGTCCTGCCGACCATCGCCTACCTCGCCGGCCAGCTGAGCCAGTTGCGGATCGATCAGCAGCGCGAGAAGAAAGCACTGCGGACTCTCACGAAGCGGCTCACGCTGATGGCGACGCACGACCAGTTGACCGGCTTGCCGAACCGCCGCCACATCGAGGAATGGATGGCCGGGAACGCGGGTCGAAACCAGCGCGGCACCCGCCCGACCTGCATCGCGCTGCTGGACCTCGACTACTTCAAGAAGGTCAACGATCGTTTCGGCCACGCCATCGGAGACGAGGTCTTGCGGATCTTCGCTACGGCGGCGCCCTGCGTCGTGCGACAGGGCGACGTCCTTGCGCGCTGGGGCGGCGAGGAGTTCCTGCTGGTCATGCCCGAGGCCACCGTCGACGAGGCGAAGATCGTCCTCGAACGGTATCGCCGGCATCTTCGGCAAGCGGCGACCTGGGCCGAGTGCGTGTCCGCGGAAGTCACGTTCTCCGCGGGCATCGCTTCGTTCGTATCGTCCCAGACCTTCGAGCACGCGTTGCAGCGGGCCGACACCGCCTTGTACGAAGCGAAACGCCTCGGACGCGACCGTGCCTGCACCGCCTGACCTGTCGAGCAGCGGCCGCGCATCGCGCAACGATCGCCGTCGCATTGTGGGTGTCGGAGGAAGCTGCTCCAAGCCGATCGTCCCGCTTCGCGGGCACACGGCGCCATTCGAGAAGGGGTACTGCATGAAGACCGTATTCGTCGTCGAGGACAGTCCGCTCGACCGTCACCTGGCGACGCCCACGCCTGAACGCCGCGGCGTTTCAGCGCCGACGACGTCTTCCGGCACGGAAATCCTCGCGATCCCGGTCGCGACGTACGCGGCCGGCGGAGCTCCCGCATGACCTGGCGCCTTGCCGGCAGCGAAGAGCCCTATGTCCCGCATCGTGTCCTGGCCTTGGTCGGCAGCAATGTCGACCTAGCCCGCGCGCTGCTGCGTCGCTTCGTCGACGACATCCCGCGGGAGTGGATCGCCATCGAGGATGCCATCGCGGTGGGGGAACCCTCGGCGGTCGCGCGGTCGGTGCATTTGCTGGCCGGCTCGCTGGCGCTCGTCGAGGCCGAGCATCTGACGGGTCGCATCACGTCGTGGGGACGCCATGCCACGGGCGGCGTCGCGTCGGTGTCGGCTGCCGAACTGATCGCGGCGCGCGACGCGCTCGTCGTCCTCGTGGCGCGGATGCGCGACTACCTCCGTCGGACGGAACGCGGCCACGTCCCGCACGGTGGCCCGGCAGGCGTCGGTGCGACGGCATGGGGATCCTGGTCCTCCGGGACCATCGGCTTCGGCGGCAAGTCGTGAAAGCGCGTCCATCGCGTTCCAGCAAAGCGAGGCCAGTACCGCAGCTGTCCTCGTCTCGCTCGCGGATGCGGGACGGCCTTCGAGTTCGATCCTCCAAGCCGATGGCGCGATATAATCCGCCGCTTCGGGGCGTAGCGCAGCCTGGTAGCGTACTTGGATGGGGTCCAAGTGGTCGGAGGTTCAAATCCTCTCGCCCCGACCAGAACAATGGCGTTTCTCACGACGTCGAGTGGCAGCGAAGCTGGTCGACCCGTGCTGCCATCTCGGTAGCTTCGACCACGCAGTCCTCCCATGGCGCGCCTGATGGATCGAACCGTCCGTCACCGCCCTCCACCGTTCGGCGGCAAAGGCGCTGCCGCGTCCGGTGAGGAGTACCCTCCTGAGAAGGTTCCCCTAGGAGGCACCAACGGGTGGTGGCGCGCAAGCGACCGCTGCACCGGGTTACGGCGACTCGATCGCGCCCGCTGAAAGGTCACTTCGCCGCTCGCTCGCCCGTTGGACTACTCGACGGCTCCCACCAGCATCAAGCGGCAATCATTGCTGGACCTGGTGCAGCGCGCGCGGGGCGGCCTCGCGATTCATCTGGTGATCTGGTTGCTGATGGGCGCGCTGGGTGGCTTCGCGACGCAGCTGCCCCTCTTCTTCTGGTGCGTGGCTGCCGGATTCGGTGCGAGCTTCGTCTGTCGCATCGTGTTCGAACCGCGGATTGCCGCGCTTTCGCTTCGAAGGCCCGTCCTCGCCAGGACGTTGTTCCTGGGCGTCCTGCTGATCAATCCTGCCCTGTGGGGCGTGACCAGCGCCTTGTCCCTCCTGTGGTCGGCGTTCGGCGAAGCCGCGGTCTGGAGCTGGCTCGTGGTCACTGCGATCGCAGCGTCCGGCGGCATGTCGCTGGCGTTCGACTCCGTGGTCCGTCGCACGTACGCGCCACTGGCCGTGCTCCCCGCAACGGCCGCACTCTTCTGCACCGTATCGGGCCACGGGCTGTTCGAGCCGATCGCGTCCTTGATCTTCCTGCTCTACATCTATCGCGCCTCCAAAGTCGTTCACGACGATTACTGGTCAGCGGTTCAGTTGCGCCTCGAACTCGAGTCACGCGCTCGACTGCTCGAACACATGAGTGCGACGGACGCGTTGACGCAGGTGTCGAACCGGATGCACTTCGATCGGCAACTGATCTCCGAATGGGCCAGGGCACGGCGCTACACGCCGGTCAGGTCGGTCATGAGCGTCGTCATGCTCGACATCGACCACTTCAAGAAGATCAACGATTCGTACGGTCACCCGTTCGGCGATCTTTGCCTGCAGGCGGTTGCGTCGGCGCTGCGTTCGGCACTGATCCGTCCGGGCGATCTGCTGGCGCGGTTCGGCGGTGAGGAGTTCGTCGCGATGTTGCCGGCGACGGATGCCGCAGGCGCCGCAAGGGTTTCGGCGCGCCTTCACGCCGCAGTGAACGCGATCTCGATGGATCATCTCGGTGAGGCAGTGAGGCTGACCTGCAGTGTCGGCGTCCACACGATGAACACGCTCGACCACGCAGACCCGTCGAACGCCATCAACAAGGCGGATCAGGCGTTGTATCAGGCGAAGCGCCTCGGTCGTAACCGGGTCGTCGTGTTCCGGCAGCTGGATCCGATGGAGAGTGCCCTGGCCTGAGCCCCGGCTCACGATCCCAGACGCCTCGATCCATCAGACCATGGCGGTCGATCGTAGCCGCGAGCGAGTCCAAACCGTTTCAGCCCGCCGTCCAGCGCCGATACGCGCTCGAGCCGTCCCATGAGCGAAGGTCGCCAGCGCCTCATACATTCACGACTCGTTCGATGCCGGTCGTGAAGGCGTGTTCCGCGATCGCCGCGCTCTCCGCTCGGTCGAGTCGTTTGACGAAAAGCCGATCGGAAAAGAGGTTCGCCACGAGCGCCAGCAACTGCAGATGCTCGTCGGTGTCCCCTTCCGTCGGCACGAGAATGACGAGAAAGTGAGTGACGGCAATGCCATCGGCAGCCGCGCAGTCGATCGGCGTCGCGGTCCTGAGATAAGCAGTGACCGGCGCGCCGATTCCCGGGATTCGCGCGTGGGGAATGGCGAACCCTCGCCCGAGCGCTGTCGAGCCGGCTCGTTCTCGCCGCCACAGCGCGTCGTAGATGCGCTCGGGGATCAGGCCACCGAAGCGTTCCATGACTTCGGATGCGGCATGAAGGACCTGCTCGCGGGTACTGGCGCGGACGTCGAGGACGATCTCCCGGGGTTGCAACCACCGAGCGATCCGAACGTCGCCATTCGAATCCGACGTCGCCGCAGCGATGGACGTCGACGTCTTGCCTCGACGCTCGCGCCTCAACAACACGACGACCCCCGCGCCGCATAAGCCGCCAGGTCGGACGCGTGCGCCGCGGTGGTGGCCGTTACGACGATGGCTTCCTGATCATGCCCGTAGTCCCAGCCGCACGCGGTGCCGAGCAGCGCGCTGCTGACCGCCAGACGAAAGGGTTCGGCACAGTCTGCGAGAAAGACCCGGATCGCTTCGGCGCCGAGCGCCGTGAACGGGAATGTCGCTTCCGCGACCGGTCGACCTCTTCGCATCGTCGCAACGGCGAGCGAGCCTCCATCCTGCGCAACGCCGATTGCCAGCATCGCGCTCATTCGCGGCACGCCTTCATCATCGCTTCATCCCGGGTTGTGCACGCCGATCGTGCCCGACGAACCGTGACACCCGACGCATCAAGATTTCATCAAGGATGCGTCGCCGTGCGTAGGCGTTGCGTATAAGTCCGAGCCTTGCAAGCTGAGGATGCGGCGTCGTCGCGGCGAAGCCCGGCAGCGGCACCGATGCGTTCGACCTATCGCGCTCGTCGTTTGCGGAACCTGGAGGAGCAGTGCTGCAACCTCGTCAGGCCACGAGCCACTGCATTCTCGACCCAGAACAGCGCACCCAACAGCAGCGGCAGCGCCAGGACAGCGACCGCGAGAAGACACCCTTCGATCAGATGCACGGCATATCAACCGCGCGCAGGTCCGGATGGTCGGAGGCGGACGTTCTGGTCGCGCCGTGCCTCGACCGGCGGCCTGGATCCAGCGGTCAGCCGCAGCACCTCGTGGAGAACTTGCAAGGTTCGCCCGTACCTGCGCAGATCGGACAGCCGGATCGGTGGGGCGAGGCAAGGTGACTTGTCGAGCGCCGCAAACGCATCGCCCACATGGCTCTCGATCCAAGCCGAGTACGTGCTGATCGCCGTGAGTCGATCGAGTGCCTCGACCGGCGAACGTTGACCCTGGTCGAGGATCAGCATCGCTTTCGCGAGCTGGACTTCGCTTCGTATCGCCCGGCCTCGACAGACGACCGCAACGGCAAGTTCTTGCCAATGCCGTGTGGGCGTCAGGCTTGGCCACAACGAACGCCGATCCCGCAACGATGCGCAACGGAGCAACGGTCGGAGGATGGCAAGCAGAACCAGCGTTTTGCAAATGCGGACCGGATTCACCAGAGCCTTGCTCGACCACGTCACGACGACGGCGCTCGTTGCCCGCTCGGTCGCTCAACGTCGGAAATCAGGACCGGAGCTTGGCGCCGACAGCCTCAAGACGGCATATCGATTGCCGTCGTCGTCATCAAGAATGCGTCGTGCCGGGCGACATTCCACTCAAGCTGTTGGTCGTCCTGGCGGGGCTCCAGCCAGCCGGTTGATCGTCCAGCGGATAAACGGTCGCACCATCTACGCGACGCCGACGCCGGTCTCCACAATGCCCCGATGCAAGGAAGCATCGACATCGTGGTCAACCTCTTCACACCGGACGAGGTCCAGGCGGGCCAGACCGGCTTCGACGCCTCGTTCACCACGCAGGTCCGCATGCCGGAGCGCTTCAAGACCGGCGTCACGATCGACGAGTACCTGAAGAAGATGGACCGCGCGGGCATCGAGCGATCGCTGCTGATCGCAGTGCGTGCGGGCGACCTCGCGATGAGGGGTTCGTTCGAGATCCCGTATGCGAAGGTCGCCGCGTGGTGCGAGAAGTTTCCGGACCGCTTCTCGGGTCTCGCCGGTGTCGACATCCATCGCGGGATGCAGGGCCTGCGCGATCTCGAGCACGCGGTCAGACAGATGGGCTTCG
>CAXTPX010000110.1:0-7603 GCA_964246005.1 uncultured Burkholderiaceae bacterium
GGAAGAACGGCGACTTGCTCTGCGCCACGAAGCGCACGGCGAGCGCCGCAATGCCCGCCGCGAGCGCGACGAACACGACCGCCACCATCACGACGGAGAGCGCGATCCGTCGATACGTCAGCGTCAGCGTGCGAGCTTGCGCCAGGCGTCGGTGCAAGAGGATGATTTGCATCAGGGAAGCGTGAGAGGCACTGAAAGCAGAGGCAGGGGCTGGACCAAGAGGCAACTCCGGAGGCACAGCCGAACGGCATCGACCATGAAAACGTTACGACAGCCATCGGTCGGCACAGCCACCTCGGCGATTGAATTCCTGCGGCGTCATGACGAAGCGGCGGGCCTGCTACCTGCCGCACAACGCATTCTGAAACTGCGGCAAGACGTGATCGCGCTGATGCCGGCGAGCTTGCGAGAAACCTGCGAGGTCTCCGGGTTCGACGATGAAACGGTAACGGTACGTGCTTCGTCGGCTGGTGCCGCCGCCAAGTTGCGGCAAACCCTGCCACGATTGCGGGACGGCCTGATCGCCCGGGGGTGGAAGGTTAACGCAATTAAGGTACGCGTTCAACCGGGCGGTTCTCCCGATATTTCAACGGCTTGGACCGCGCCGTCGCCAGCGGCGATCCCCACTTCGGGGGTCGCGGCGTTCGCATCGCTGAACGAATTGCTCGAAACGTCGCCGCTCAAGGCAGCCGTCGAACGCCTGCTGCGCCGGCGTCCCCGCGCGCCCTGAGCGTCGCGGTGTCGACGTGATCAGGCGGCGAGCGGCTCGCTGACCAGGCCGAACGTGAAGGCCCTGGGCGCCTTCGCCTCGTCGTCGAACGTGACGAGTTCGTAAGCCGACTGATCGGCCAGCAAGGCACGCAACAGGCGGTTGTTCATCGCGTGGCCCGAACCGTGCGCGCTGTACGCCGCGATCAGCGGATGCCCGAGCACGTAGAGGTCGCCGATCGCATCGAGGATCTTGTGCTTGACGAATTCGGACGGGTCGCGAAGGCCCTCGGCGTTGAGGATCCGGTATTCGTCCATCACGATCGTGTTGTCGAAACTGCCGCCGCGCGCGAGCCCCATCGAGCGCAGCGCCTCGGCCTGATGCATGAAGCCGAAGGTACGTGCCCGTGCGATGTCCTTGACGTACGAGGTGTCGGCGAAGTCGATCGAATGCCGCTGGCCGGTCGCGTCGATCGCCGGATGCTTGAAGTCGATCGAGAACGACAGCTTGAAGCCGAAGTACGGGTCGAGGCGCACCCAGGCGTCGTCGTCGACGCCGAGCGCGCCGGCGACCCGGATCTCGACCGGCTTCCGCACGCGGATGAACTTCTTCGCCCGCGGCTGCTCCTCGATGCCCGCCGACTGCAGCAGGAACACGAACGAGCCGGCGCTGCCGTCCATGATCGGAATCTCCTCGGCCGTGACGTCGACATACAGGTTGTCGAGTCCGAGGCCGGCACAGGCGGACATCAGGTGTTCGACCGTCGACACCTTGACGTCGCCGACCTGCAGAGTCGAGGCGAGACGCGTGTCCCCCACGGCCATCGCGTTGGCGGGAATGTCGACCGGCGGCTCGCGGTCGATGCGGCGGAACACGATGCCGGTGTCCGGTGGCGCGGGCCGCAGCGCCAGCACGACGCGCGTGCCCGAGTGGAGTCCGATCCCGGTCGCCCTGACAATTTCGCGGATGGTTCGTTGCCTCAACATCGGCATTTCCATTGTTCTCATTTTTCGGACCGGCAGCATTGTAGTCAGTTATTGCTTGGCGACGTACGCTTTGAGCGTTGCACGTTGTAACTGGCGCGCCCCGAGACAGATGCCGATCCGCTCGCTGGTCTGCGCATAGTTGCGGGCCCCACCGGGGGCCTGCGCTGCGCGATCGGCGAAGGTCGCATCGAACTCGGTCCTCGCCGCCGCGTCGCACAGCCGCTCGCCCAGCCGCGGCAGCGCGCCACCCGCGTATTCCGGCAAGCGCCTGATCACCGCGTCGTAATGCCCGCGCAGGTACTGGACCGCGTGCAACGCGCTGACCTCGTCGTCGACCGCGCCCCGCTGCATCGCCGTCAGGCCGTCACGCGGGTCGGCCCGCTCGCCGAAGAGGGCGTCGTATGCGGCCTCGGCCAGCACCGGGTCGCGGAACGATCCGAGCGCGATCAGCAGCGTCTGACGATCGGCGGTGTTCGCTCGCGGCAACGCGTCGAGCGATGCGTCCAGCAGCTCGCGTCCGGACGATCCTTGCGCCGTGCGGGCGGCCGTCTGCAACACCGCCCGAGCGCCGCCCGGGAACGGCGTGCGGGCCGCGATCCAGTCGCGCGACAGCTTCATTGCATCGCGCTGCAGGCCGGCATCGGCCCCCTGGTCCGCCACCCACGGCAGCAGCGCCTCGCGCAGCTTCGGATCGCCTTCGCGATCGGTCGCGCGTGTCGTCCAGCCGAGCTGCTTCGCCTTCGCGCCGAAGTTCTTCTGCACGTAACGCGCGAAGCCCTCGCGATCGGCCGCATCCTCCAGCCACGACCAGCGCACCTCGGACGCGAGCTGGATCGCGGATTCGATCACCGTGCCTTGCCGATTGCCCGCGAAACGCGCGGCGAAATCGAGCGCGAGATCGACCGGCCATTCGCCGCTGCCGAGCAGGATCGCCGCATCGTCCAGCGCGGGGATCGCCTCGGACGGCAATAGCGGGGTGCGCACCAGCTGCTGACGCAGGTCGGCCGTCATCGACGAGATGAAATAGCCGCTGCCGCCACGGTTCGGCAGGACCCAGGCCGGACAGCTTTCGCCGGCCGGCAGCGGCACGACCGTGCGCGAGTCCTGCACCAGCGTGCAAAGTTCGTTGAAGTCACCGCCGCGGCCGAACTGGAAACACGCAGGAAACGTCCAGCGCTGCGCGAACGACGGATCGCCGATCGGGCGCGACGGCACGTAGCGCGACTGGTTGAGCACGAGCCGCGGCGGCGCCGTGGCGTCGATGCCGCAATCGAGCGTGACCGCGAGACGCGGCACGCCCGGCTGCTCGATGAAGCCCTTGAAACCGGCCAGCGTCGCCGCATTCTCCGGCCCCGCTTCGGCAGTCATCGCAGCGAAGAAGTCCTCGGCCCGCGCGTTGCCTTGCGCGTGCTCGTAGAGGTAACGCCGCACGCCGTTGCGAAAGCGTTCCTCGCCGACGGCGACCTCGAACATCGACAGCACTGCCGCGCCCTTCTCGTACGTGATCGTGTCGAACGCGTTGCCGAGGTCGTCCATCGTGTTGATCGGCTGACGGACCGCGCGTGTCGACGCGAGGCGGTCGATCCGGATCGCGTCGCGCCGACGATCGTCGTTCGACAATCGCGTCTGCCAGACCGGATACGCGCGCTCGACGACCTTCGCGCTCATCCACGTCGCGAACGACTCGTTCAGCCACGTGTCGTTCCACCACTGCATCGTGACGAGGTCGCCGAACCACTGGTGCGCCATCTCGTGCGCCGCGACGCTCGCATACAGCCGCTTGAAGCGCTCGGTCTCCTGCTCCGGACGCGCCACCAGCAACGGCATCTGGTAGGTGATCAGGCCGACGTTCTCCATCGCGCCGAACCCGACCGTGATCGGGATCGCGACCGCGTCGAGCTTCTCGAACGGGTAAGGCTGACCGAAGTATTCCTCGAGCTGTTCGAGCAGGCGCGGCGTCGCTTCCTTCGCGAAGCCGACTTCGCCGGCATGCCCCTTCGGCACGAGGTAGCGCAGCGCGATGCCCTTCTTGCCGGCCCGACCGCCGTCGACGACGTCGAACGGCCCGACCGCGAAGGCGACCAGATAGGTCGGCAACGGCGGCGTCGGCGCGAAGCGCACGCGCTTCATCGGGATCGCGGGTAGCGGCGCCGTAACGAACGACGACGCGGACGACGACGCGGGCGCCGCACCCTTCCTCACGGGCGCTTCGACGACCGGCGGTGCGACGATCTTCTCTTCGCTCGCGATCGGCATGTTGGACGCCGCCACGTCGTTGGCCGGTACGATCAGCGACAGATGCCAGGGCGTCTTCCAGCCCGGCTCGTCGAAGCATGGGAACGCACGACGCGCATCGGTGTTCTCGAACTGCGTGAACGCGTACCAGTTGTCGCCGTCCTGCTGCTTGAAGATGCCCGCGGTCTCGGTCCGGTCGATCACCCCGTCGTAGTCGATCGTGACGACCGCGCGGCCCTGCGGCACCTGCACGGCGAACTTCAGGCCGACGAAGTCGTGACCTCCCGCAACGGTCTTCGCGACATAGGTCTTGCCGTTGGCGACGAGGGTCGCGGTCCGGATGTCGAGCCGCGTCGCGTTGATCCAGAAGAAATCGGTGGCCCTGGCCAGTTCGACATGGACCACCACGTGGCCCGCGAAGCGCTCCTGCGTCGGCACCACCGTGAGCTCTGCCTCGTAAGCAAGGGGCCTCACCGCATCGCCGAGCCGCATCACCGGTGGCGTGGGCGGCGCGACCGCCACCTTCTTGCGCGGCGCAGCCTCGACCTGCAGCACGCACGTTGACACGAGCAGCGCGGCGAACGCGACCTGCAGTCCGCGCCGCACGACACCGAGGCAGCGGGCAGAACGAATGGAACCGGTGGAAATCACCCGGCAGGACGACGCGGGTGACGCTTGATCTGGTCTGGACACGGGGCGGATTTTACCCGCGCATCAAAGGCACGCGGCATTCGATACATTGCGATACATCGCTGCGGCATGGCGCGGACATCGGGCCTTCGGTCGACGAAGAGCCCGACGTCCATCGTCACGTCAGTCGGCCTGCTTGCGCAGGAACGCCGGGATCTCGAGGCGATCCATGCCGCTTTCCTCCAGTGCCGTCACGCGGGCCGCCGCATGCTCGCGCGTGCGCCATACCGCGGGCTGGTCGTACTGCTCGTAGCCGCCGGTGGCGCCGGCAGGCGGTCCCCCGACGGCCGACGTGAAGCCGTTGTCGGTACCGGTCTTCAGCAGTTGCTGCACGCCGCTCTGTTGACCCGACTGCAACGCCGGCACCAGCTGCGGACGCTGCTTCTGGCGACCGAGACCGGTCGCGACGACCGTAACGCGCAGGTTGTCGCCCATCGTGTCGTCGTAGACCGCGCCCATGATGACGGTCGCGTCCTCGGCCGCGAATGCGCTGATGGTCTCCATCACGGTCCGCGTCTCGCGCAGCTTCAACGTGCGGCTCGCGGTGATGTTGACGAGCACGCCGCGCGCACCCGACAGGTCGACGCCTTCGAGCAGCGGGCTCGTGACGGCCTGCTCGGCCGCGAGTCGCGCGCGGTCGATGCCATTGGCCATCGCCGTGCCCATCATCGCCTTGCCCTGCTCGCTCATCACCGTTTTCACGTCCTCGAAGTCGACGTTGATCAGGCCATCGACCTTGATGATCTCGGCGATGCCCGCGACCGCGTTGTGCAGCACGTCGTCGGCGCACTTGAAGCACGCGTCCATCTCGGCGTCCTCGCCCATCACTTCCTCGAGCTTCTCGTTCAGCACGACGATCAGCGAGTCGACGTGCGAGCCGAGCATGTCGAGCCCGTCCTCGGCCGTGCGCATCTTGCGGCTGCCTTCGAAGCCGAACGGCTTCGACACGACGCCGACCGTCAGGATGCCGAGCTCCTTCGCGACCTGCGCCACGATCGGCGCGGCGCCGGTGCCGGTGCCGCCCCCCATGCCCGCGGTGATGAACACCATGTGCGCATCGCGCAGCGAATCGGCGATGCGTTCGCGGGCCTCTTCCGCGGCGAGGCGTCCGTTCTCGGGCTTCGCGCCCGCACCGAGCCCCGATTTGCCGAGCTGGATCACGCTCTCGGCCTTCGAGCGTGCGAGCGCCTGCGCGTCGGTGTTCGCGCAGATGAAGTCGACGCCCTGCACCCCGCGATTGATCATGTGCTGGACCGCGTTGCCGCCCGCGCCCCCGACACCGATCACCTTGATGACCGCCCCTTGCGTTTCGTTATCGAGCATTTCAAACGTCATGACAATCTCCGAAGATGAATACCGAGTTCTCAATACGATTCAGGAACCAGGGCTTGGGATTCGACGTTGAGTCGTATCCGAAAACCTTGTGCCTTTCCGTTGCTGCGCACCGCCACTGCAAAACCAACGTCACTGGGTTCCCGCGTTCGCGGGAACGACAAAGAGAAGATCGCGACCCTCTCTGCACCGTCGTCCGCGCGCACGCGGGGAACAAGCGTCGTTGCCTTCAAAAGTTCCCCACGAACCATTCCCGCATCCGCTGAAAAATATCTTTCACCCCGCCCCGCGTCGACGCCACCCGCCGCCCCCGCAACCGCTGCACGCGCGCCTCCTGCAACAACCCCATCGCCGTCGAGAAGCGCGGGCTCCTGACGACGTCGGAAAGGTTGCCGTTGTAGTCGGGCACGCCGAGCCGTACCGGCTTCAGGAAGATGTCCTCGCCGAGTTCCACCATGCCGTCCATCAACGCAGTGCCACCGGTGAGGACGACACCGGACGACAACAACTCCTCGTAGCCCGAATCGCGCACGACCTGCTGCACCAGCGAGAACAGTTCCTCGACGCGCGGCTCGATGACGGCGGCCAGCGCCTGGCGACTCAACATGCGCGGACCACGCTCGCCGATGCCGGGCACTTCGATCATGTCGTCGGCATTGGCCAGCACCTGCTTCGCCGTGCCGTGCGAGACCTTGATGTCCTCCGCGTCGGCCGTCGGCGTGCGCAGCGCCATCGCGATGTCGTTCGTGATCTGGTCACCGGCGATCGGGATCACCGCGGTGTGGCGGATCGCGCCCCCGGTGAAGATCGCGATGTCGGTGGTGCCGCCGCCGACGTCGACCAGCACGACGCCGAGTTCCTTCTCGTCGTCGGTCAGCACCGCGAGGCTGGATGCGAGCGGCTGCAGGATCAGGTCCTGCACCTCGAGTCCGCAGCGACGCACGCACTTGACGATGTTCTGCGCGGCGCTGACCGCGCCGGTCACGATGTGGACCTTGACCTCGAGCCGCATGCCGCTCATGCCGAGCGGTTCGCGCACGTCTTCCTGCCCGTCGACGATGAACTCCTGCGTCAGCACGTGCAGCATCTGCTGGTCGCCGGGAATGCTGACGGCCTTCGCGGTCTCGACGACGCGCGCCACGTCCATCGCGGTCACTTCCTTGTCCTTGATCGCGACCATCCCGCTCGAATTGAAGCTCTTGATGTGACTGCCGGCGATGCCGGTGTAGACGTCGCGGATCTTGCAGTCGGCCATCAGCTCGGCTTCCTCGAGCGCGCGCTGGATCGAGTTGACGGTCGTCTCGATGTTGACGACCACGCCCTTCTTCAGCCCCTTCGACTCGTGCTGTCCCATGCCGATGACGTCGAAGCGTCCATCGGCCTGCAGCTCGGCGACGACCGCGACGACTTTGGACGTCCCGATGTCGAGCCCGACGATCAGGTCCTTCGCTTCCTTCGTCACTTCGCTTCCTTCACTTCATCGCTTTCATCACGGATCCGTTCCTTCGTCATTGCACTGCCCCCGCCTTCGTCGCCGGCTTGACCGCCTTCGGCACCGGCTTCGGTCGAACGACCGGGCGCACCGGCGGCGCCGTGTCGTCGGCGAGTCGCAGCCCTTCGGCCCGCAACGCGAAGCCGTTCGGATAGCGCA
>CAXTPX010000111.1:0-7550 GCA_964246005.1 uncultured Burkholderiaceae bacterium
GTCGAGCCTCTCGATGATCTCGCCGTCGTAGGTGGTGCGCTCCGCCACGGTCAGGTCGCTTGCGGGGCGGACCCTCTCGGTTCGCGCTCGACGTTTCGTCCTCGCGACCGGCGGCCTCGAGGTGGCGCGGTTGCTGTTGGCCAGCCGTGACGTGGCGCCGGCAGGCATCGGCAACGAACACGACCTCGTCGGACGCTTCTACATGTGCCACATCGCCGGCACGATCGGCGTCCTCGATTTCGGCGGCAAGCCCGATCCCGTCTGGCACGACTACGACGTGGCGGACGACGGGACCTACTGCCGACGTCGCCTCGCCCTCGTCGCGTCGACCCAGCTCGAGCGGGGCATCGGCAACTTCGTCGCGCGATTGCATCACCCGCGCATCACCGACCCAGCGCATCGCAACGGCGTCCTGTCGCTGCTCAATCTCGCGCAGGCCTTCGTCCCTTACGAATACGGCAAGCGGCTGCACGGCGCCGAGCAGCTCTCGATCGGCAAGTGGCTGCTGCACGTTCGCAACGTGCTCCTCGATCCGTTCCGGACGACGGCCTTCCTGTGGCAATGGTTGCGACGACGCACGCTCGCGGAACGCAAGTTCCCTTCGGTCGTCATCCGTCCGGTCGGCAGCCGCTACAGCCTCGACTTCCACGTCGAGCAACAACCCAATCCCGCGAGCCGACTGACGCTCGACGATGAATGCGATGCGCTCGGCATGCCGAAGCTCGTCATCGACTGGCAGTACACGGCCGGCGATCTCGACACGGTCCAGCGCGCCCTCGCGCTGCTGAAGACGGAGTTCGAAGGAAGCGGCGTCGGGCGCTTCGATTACGACCCGGGCGCCGTCGAGCACGAGATGACGCGCTACGGCGCTTACGGCGGTCACCACATCGGCACCGCCCGCATGGGATCAAATCCCACGACCAGCGTCGTCGATGCGGACTGCCGGGTGCATGGCGTCGACAATCTCTTCATCGCCAGCTCGGCCGTGTTCCCCACCTCCAGCCAGGCGAATCCGACGTTGACGCTCGTCGCGCTGTCGCTGCGGCTGGTCGATCATCTGGCGTCGCTGTCGCGCAGCGACGGGGTCGGACGGGCCGGCGGCACGGCGCTGCCCGACGCCGTGATGCCATGGACGAGGGCGACCGCGTGAGCGAACGGCGCGTGCTGGTTCTCGGCGCGGACGGCTTCATCGGCAAGAGGACGGTGGCCGCGCTGGCGGCGAGCGGCTGGGCACGGCCGGTCGCCGTCGGGCGACGGCCGGCGGCTCCGATCCCCGGCGTCGAGCGGCTCACGTTCGACGCGACCGACCCGGCCGCGCTCGCCGCTGCGATGCGCACGGCCGATGGCGTCGTCAGCTGCATCGCCGGAGATGCGCAGACGATCGTCGGGGGCGCGCGTGCCCTCTTCGAGCCCGGCAAGAGCGCGCCTGGGTCGACGATCGTCTACCTGAGTTCGATGGCGGTCTACGGATCGGCCGTCGGCCTCGTCCCGGAGACGGCGCCGCTCGACGGTGTCGGCGCCTATTCGGTCGCGAAGGTCGACGCCGAGCGCATGGCGTCCGGGCGACCCGATGTGGTCGTCCTGCGCCCGGGGATCGTGTACGGCCCTGGCAGCGTGCAGTGGAGCGGGCGCATCGCGGAGTGGTTGAAGGCCCGGCGCATCGGCGACCTCGGCGCAGCGGGCGACGGCTGGTGCAATCTCGTCCATGTCGACGACGTGGCACAGGCAATCGTGCTGTCGCTGCAGCGACCGACCGCGCAAGGCCAGGCGTTCAACCTGTCGATGGTCGATCCTCCGACCTGGAACGACTACTTCCTGCTTTACGCCAAGGCGTTGGGCGCCGTCCCCTTGCAGCGGATCACGCACCGGCGCCTTCGGTTCGAGACGCGGGTGGCCGCCATTCCGCTGAAGCTGGCGGAGATCGCGAAGACCCGACTGGGACTGGGCGGCGTCCGGCTGCCTCAACCGATCCCGCCGTCGTTGCTCGGCCTGTGGCGCCAGGAGATCCGTCTGTCGATGGACAAGACTATTCGCGAGCTCGGCGTGGCGACTAGGCCGCTCGTCGACGGGCTTCGCGAGACCGCTGCGTACTACGGGCATTGATCGACGCGGAACACCGTCGCATCGCCCCGTGACGAAATCGAGCGGTCCCTCGAACCCGCCCACGACCGATGCCGGTTCGGACGCACGGGGTCACGACCCGTCTATTGCGTATGCTTCGGGGGCGCCGTCGCCCGGGCGTTCGCGACCGGCCTCGTGTCCACGACGCCAAGGTCACCGACGGCGCACGGGCGCCTCGGCAGCGACGCCTTGTCCAGATGCCAGTGCGTCGAACCGCTGGCAGCGCGCGGAGGTCGAGACTCACGAAGCGAACGCATGCACATACATCCAGATCGTTCGAAAGACCTCCCGACGTGAGCAAGCCGATGCGGCAGGTCGATCCGATGACAGTGATGCAGGCCCACGCACATCGTGTTGCTCGCTGTCGAACGGTGTATTCGCTGGCGAGACCCCTCCTGCGCCGCTCGCGCTTCGCTCGTCGAGCGCTGGGCCGGTTGTTTCGCATCTCGCCTGCTTACCTCGAGCACGACGCACCCGTGTCGATTCATGGAGCCGACCAGCGGTGGACGCCGGGTCAGCCGCGTCTGGTGGTGGTCACGCACGAGCTGAGCGCGAGCGGCGCGCCGCGCATCGTCGGCGAGATCGTACGCATCTTCGGCAAGGCCGACTGGTTCGTGACCGTCGTCGCGTCGACCGACGGTCCGGCCCGCGAGAGCATCAGGCAGCACGCGGCTCTGGTTATCGACCCGGCCGCCCTGAACGAGGGCTCGTCGGTGTTGGCAGCGTTGGCGCCGGTGACGGAACTGGGTTTCGCCAATACCGTGGTCTGCAGGGTCGCGGTGATCGCATTGGCGGATGCCACGCCGGTCTTCTGGTACCTGCACGAGGTCTCCCTGCTCGAGGAGATGCTGCGCAACGATCCACGTGTCGCTCGTGCGCTTGGGGCCGCGCGACGGGTGTTTGCCGGCAGCGAACTTTCCGCCCGGCTCGCGCGGCAGCATCGGCAGGACATCCGCGTGCTGCCCTATGGCCTGAAGCGTCTCGTCATTCCGGAAACCATCTCCGAACCCGGGACGCAAGACGTCGTCCGCATCGCCATCTTCGGCGCGATCGAACCGCGCAAGGGTCAGGATCTCGCGGTGGGCGCGCTGGCGTTGTTGTCCGAGCCCGAACGTCTCGCAGTCCATCTCACCCTGTATGGCCGCGTCCTCGACCAGCCGTTCACCGACAGGCTCGACGCGACGATCCGCGCGACCACGCAGGTCGCGTGGGGCGGCGAGCTGGACTCCGACGCCTATGCGGCCGCGATGTGGGCGGCGGATATCGTCCTCGTGAGCTCGCGGGACGACACGCTTCCCCTGGTGTCGCTGGACGCGCTGGGCGCGGGCCGGGTGCTGATCTGCACGGCCACGACCGGCACCTCGGCCTGGATCGAGGACGGAACGAGCGGCTTCGTCGCCAGTTCCGCCGATGCCACAGCCCAGGCCGCTGCCCTGTCGAGGGCGCTGGCGCGCCGGGCCGACTGGACGGAGATCGGCCGGGCGGGCCGCCTGCTTTTCGATGCCAACTTCTCGGAACAAGCGTTCAGCGCCGCGCTTCTGGCCGAAGCGGACGCAGCGATCGATGAATGATTTGCGAAACGATGACTTGAGAAGCGCGCGCTGCCTGGTGCTCGGGGCAGGCGGTTTCATCGGCACCAACACCTGCCATGCGCTCATGGCCCGCGGAGCGCAGGTCGAAGGATTCGGCCGGCCGCCCACGCACAGCGGGCTGCTCTCGATGCCGTGGCGTGACGCGGACTTCGCCGATGCCGATGCCCTCGCAGCGGCGGTGGCCGGTCAGGATTTCGTGATCCACCTGGTCGGTGGCCGTGTTCCGGTGCTGTCCAACGACGACCCTGTGCGCGACGTGGAGGACAACCTGCTCCCCTCGCTGCGCCTGATCGACTTGTGCCGCAAGGCCAATGTGCGCCGGCTGCTTTTCGCGTCGTCGGGTGGGACGGTCTACGGCGTCACGGGTCCGTCGCCGATCACGGAGGACCACCCGACCGATCCGATCACCGCCTACGGCGTCAACAAGCTGGCCGCGGAGAAGTATCTCGGGCTGGCACGGCGGCTACACGGATTCGACGCGATCGCGCTTCGCATCGCCAACCCCTACGGCCCGTTCCAGTTCGCGCACCGGCCACAAGGGATCGTCGGCGCCCTCATCGCCCGCGCGCTCGCCGGTGAGACCGTGGAGATCTGGGGCGACGGTTCGGTCGTGCGCGACTTCCTCCACGTGCGCGACGTCGCGGAGGCGATCGTCGCCTCGCTCTGCTACCACGGCCCGGAATGGGTATTCAACGTCGGCTCGGGCCAGGGACGGTCGCTGCGCGAGGTGGTCGAAGCGGTCGCGCGCGTTGCGGATCTGCCGCCAGAGCGTATTCGCTATCTGCCGGCGCGGCCTGCAGACGTGCCCGTCAACATCCTGGACGTGACCCGCATATCGCTCGCCATGGGTTGGCGTCCAACGATCGGTTGGGAGGACGGGCTGGCGGAAACCGCGGCATGGATGCGCAGGGCCAGGGCCGCCGGCGCCGCCGCCTGAGAGGTTCAAGGAGCAGCCGGCTCAGCAGTGATCGACCGCCCGGCCGGCATGGCGAACAGCATGCGCACCCAACGCCGCGCCGGTCGCTCGACGAACAGGAAGAGGATGCGCGACATTACGAGCAGGAGTGTGTAGGTGACGGCCAGCAGCAAAAGATAATGATCGTGGAAGCCGGTGCGCTTGAAGGGACCCGCTGGATCTTCATAAGTCACGGTGAGTAGGGAAAGGTGTAGCACGTACATCGCGTACGACACCTCACCGAGCCAGATCATCGGCCGCGATCCTAGCAAGCCCGCCAACCGCGATCGATGATAAGCAAGATGGCCGATCAGCCCGGCAATGAGGAGCACGGCAAGGAGGTCGGCTCCCTGCACGAACAGGACGAGTAGCGAACCGGCAACAAGCGGTAGTCCGAAGGAGTCGCTACCGAAGCGCGACGCGGGGGCATCGGACACAAGCCGCCAGACGCCAACCCCGATCGTGAATTCGGCGAGGCAACGAATCAGTGGCCATGCGCTCCACCCACTCCACAAATCGAGCGGTCCCTGGCTCGGAAGCTGTTGCAGCTTCAACCCGGGCGGCAGTAGCGCCAGCATCACGATCAATGCGAAGCTCACGGCAATCACGACCAAAGTGACGGTCCGCCCGCAGCGGCAAGCGGCGAGATAGAGGATCGGAAACAGCAAGTACGCGCCCAGCTCCGTGCTGATGGACCACGCGCCACCCAGGATGCTGTCGCCGAGATACGGTCGAATCCAGCCAGGGCCAAGCTGCTGCGCGAGCGCAAGATTCACGAGAACGAGCTTGAGGCTGAAATTGGCGTGGAAGATGTTCCAGAACGACAGCGCGAGGACCAGCAGCGTCACGAACGCATAAAGGCAATAGACACGCGCGAGCCGCTTGCCGAGAAAGTCGACGTAGAGCGAGAACCTGAATCCTTGGTCAAAGCTCCGCCCGTAATTGAGGGCCATCAAGAAGCCGGGCAGGATGAAAAAGAGATCCACGCCGAGATAGCCGGCATAAGGCGACACGATGTGACCCGACAGCACGGTCGGCGCCTGAAGGTAGTGGTACGTCACGACGATGAGCGCCGCAACGCCGCGTAGGCCCGTCAGCGCGGTAAGGTCGGTCGTCGATCGTTCATGCCATCTTTCTCGTTTCAGTGACTTCGTCGTAGAGCGCGCGGTAGCGCGCCGCCATCGTCTCGACAGCGAACAGTTCGTGCGCGCGCCGCCGATTGGCTGCGCCCAGCGAGAGGCGACGCCCGCGGTCCGCGCACAAGTCGACGATCATCTTGGCGAGCTGCACGACATCGCCTGCGGGCACGAGCGTTTCCTTCCCGCCGAGCTGTTCCCCCAGTGCGCCGACGTCGAAACCCGCGACCGGCAAGCCCATGCTCATCGCGAACGGCGTGACTTGACCGAACGACTCGTTGTGGACGGGCGCGACGAAGATGGACAGGCGGCGATAGAGCGACGGCAGTTCGGCATAGCTCACATAGCCGGTGAAATCGAAACGGTTGCCGACGCCTTCCTCGATGGTCCGGCGACGATAGAAATCGAGATAGGTGCCGCCGCCGACGATAAGGCACCGCAGGGACGGGCGACGCCGTAACGCCTCGATGAAGACCTCGATCGAGCGCTCGTTGAGCTTGTCGGTATCCAGACGGTAGACCATGCCGATGACGTCATCGGGCGGTTCGGCTTCGGCTGCGAAGTGAGTGAAGTCGGAGCCCGGATAAATGACCGAGCTCGGTACGTGACCGGGGTCGTATAAGTCGCGAACGTATCCGCTGACGTAGACGTTATGGATCACCGCAGGCGACGGGTGCGGGCGGGTGGGTACGTTCACGTTCTGGATCATCGGCACGCCCAGCCGCTCGCACATGCGGAACAACGCGTCGTACCACAACGCCACCGGGTGGAACTCGTCGCCTTCCCTGACCCAGTACTGGACATGCACCAGCGCCGGAGGCTCGCGCGACCAGGCGGCATACAGGGGTTGCAACTCGTTGAGCGATGCGACCGTCAACTGCACGGGTTGATACGGGAGCGAATTCGGCGCCTCGGGAACGACCACGGCCTGAGCGTAGGCGTCCGACAAGCGCTCGATGAGGTCGACGATGAGTTGCGTCGTGCCGCCCACCAGGAAATTGCCGTTGACGTGCACCAGCCGGATCGGCGCGTCCTGTCGATGTGGCCGCAGGACGTAAGGCCTGATGACTGGCGGGCGCGCGAGCGCAGCATCGATGCGCCGGTGGACGGCGGTATGCCGGCGAAGCAGCGCGCTGGAAACACGCAGGACGAATCGCTTCAGCACGTCGATCGTGCTTCCCGATCCGTGTCTCGTCGTACCGCAAATCCGGCGCGACGCGAAGCGGCTTCAACCGGCACTCGACGCTCCCGCAACCCGAAGGCCTGACCTGACCTTCTTCAGCAAGAGCCGCAGCTCCTGTGCAAGTGGATGATCGATCTTGAAGACGACCGCGAGCCACGCCAGCGCACCCGATGCGATGACCGCGATCAACGCCTCGATCGAGGCGTGGTTGTCCCAACCGGTGACGAACATGAAAATCAGGGCCGGCACGACAGCCACCGCGGTCAACAGGCTCGCTTCCGCATAGATCCTGGTGAAACGCCCACGGCTCGTATCGGCGAGTTCGGCCATGTAGCGGCTGTAGATGGCCAGCGAAATCAAATTGGCCACGATACTGGCGGCAGCCACGGCGACCAGGTTGAACAGGCAGCCGATCACTTGCGTAACGATACCGATAACGGATCGGGCGACCTCGAGCCGAGTTTGGGTCTTCAGTCGATCCCGAATCACGAACAGTTCCCAGTTCATCGCGAAGGCAAGGGAAATGAATTGACCAACCAGGAGCAATGACAACGGCGTCGCCG
>CAXTPX010000112.1:0-7548 GCA_964246005.1 uncultured Burkholderiaceae bacterium
GGCCCGCGAGCCCGACCTGGCGATGCACTACTTCTACGGCTACGAATGGGCCGACGAGGGCCTTCCGCGCGAGGTGCCGAACCTCGCATTCGCGAAGAAGTGGTTCAAGCGCCTCGTGCCGCAGCCGTATGAGATGAGCCGCGCGATCCAGCAAAATCGCTTCAACGCGGGCCTGTCGTCGCGCCGTCCCCAGCTCTATCACGAGCCGAACTTCCTGCCGTTCGACTTCGACGGGCCGACCATCCTCACGATCCACGACCTGTCGTACCTGCGCTTTCCCGAGACGCATCCGAACCTGCGCGTGCGCGTGATGAACAAGCTGCTGCCGCCGGCCATCGAACGGGCGGCGCACCTGCTCGCCGACTCGGAGTTCACGCGCCAGGAAGTCATCGCGGAGTTCGGCGTGCCCGCCGACCACATCACGACGACGCTCCTAGGCGTCTCCGACGAGTTCGTCCCACGCGATGCGCGGGCCTGCGAGGCGGTGTTGCGGCGGCACAGATTGAGCTACGGCGGCTTCGTGCTCGCCGTCGGGACGCTAGAGCCGCGCAAGAACCTCCTGCAGGTGATCCGGGCGTACGTCGGCCTGCCTTCGCGCGTTGCGATGCGTTACCCGCTCGTGATCGTCGGCGGGGTCGGCTGGAAATCCGAAGGGACTGCGACCGAACTGGACGCGCTGCTGGCGAGCGGACGCGCGCGACGCCTCGGTTACCTGCCCGAAAGCGAACTGCCGATCGTCTACAGCGCCGCGCGCATGTTCGTCTACCCGTCGTTGTACGAGGGTTTCGGTCTGCCCGCCGCCGAAGCGATGGCGAGCGGCGTGCCGGTCATCACCTCGGACCGCGCCTCCCTTCCCGAGGTCGTCGGCGACGCCGGCATCACGGTGCGGCCGGACGACATCGACGGCATGCGCAACGCGATCCTGCGACTCGCGGAAGACGACGACGAGCGCGCACGGCGGTCGGTCAGCGGACTCGCGCAGGCACACAACTTCTCGTGGGCACGTTGCGCGCGCCAGACCGCGAGGGCTTACCGGCACGCCCTCGGCCGCTGATGCGCGTCCTGCACTTCGGCAAATTCCCCGCGCGTCACTTCGGCGGCATCGAGACCCACGTCAAAGGCCTGACCGAAGGACTCGCCGCGGCCGGCGTCGAGGTGACGAACCTGGTCTACGACATCGGTCGCACGACGGGCGGCACGATCGAGCGCGAGGTGGCCGGTGTGCGGATCGTCGCCGTGCCGTGTCGCGGCACCGTCGCGAGCCTCGCGGTGGCGCCGTCGACGCCCGGCGTCGTCACGCGACTCGCATGCGCGGGACGCTTCGACGTCGCACACACCCACTTCCCCGACCCCCTCGGCTTCGCGAGCCTGCCGTTCGCGCAAGGCGCCGCCCGCATCGCCTCGTGGCACAGCGACATCGTCCGCCAGCGACTGCTCGGCGCGTCCTACGGGGCGTTCGCCCGCCTGCTCTTCGATCCGCTCGACGCGGTCGCCGGCGCGACGCCGTTCCATCTCGCGAGCGGACAGATGCGCGCGTTCCGGCCGCGGCAACGTCACGTCGTGCCGTACGGGGTCGACCTGTCGCGCTTCTCGCGCACGCCCGACAGCGACGCGAAAGCGGCGCAACTGCGAGCCGGCGCCGACCATCGGCCGATCGTGTTCGCGCTCGGCCGGCACGTCTACTACAAGGGCTTCGAGGTGCTGATCGACGCGATGCGCGACGTCGACGGGGTCCTGCTCCTCGGCGGCGAAGGACCGCTGACCGATGCGCTCCGCGCGCGAGCGGCCGCGCGGCCGGGCAAGGGCAGCGTGCGCTTCGTCGGACGCCTCGACGAGGCCGACCTGCCTGCGTACTACCAGGCCGCCGACGTGTACTGCCTGCCGTCGCTCGCACCGAGCGAAGCGTTCGGCTTGGTCCAGGTCGAGGCGATGGCGAGCGGCACGCCGATCGTCAACTGCCGGCTCGACAACGCCGTCAACTTCGTCGCACCCGACGGCGTCTGCGCGTCCACGGTGCCACCCGGTGACCGCGACGCGCTCGTCGCTGCGCTCGTCCGCCTGATCGACGATGCGCCGCTCCGCGCGGCGCTCGGTGCGGCCGGCCGCGACCGGGTCGAGCGGCACTTCTCGATGCGCGCGATGATCGACGCGACGTTGTCGATGTATCGACGGGTGCTCGCCTGACCGCGCCGACGACGGCCGCACCGGGCTTATGCTGACGTCCATGAAACCGAACGACGGTCTCCTGCTGCCGGCTCCCCGGCTGACCGAGGGCGCGCGACGTCGGGTCGCGATGCTGCGCTGGTCGGGCGCCGGACTGGTCGTCGCGGCGCTGTGCGCGACCGCCGCGCAATGGATGTACGGCCACGTCGGCGTCGACCGCATCGCGCTCGAAACGCTGTGGTGGTGCCTGGCCGTCTGGATCCCGGCCACCTTGCTGGTCGATCGCTTCGTGCATACGCCGGCCACCGAAGGCGGCATCTGGATCGTGTTCTGCACCGCGGCCGTTTTCGGGCTGCTGCTCGCCTTCTTCGGCATCACGCACGGGTTGTACTCGCGCGCGGTCCTCGCCACCGCGTTCGTCGGGGAGACCACCTGGCTGATCGTCGGCGTGCAACTGCTGGTCCGCGGTCACGTGCTGCGCCTCGGCGTTTGCGAGCCGCGCGTGCTGCATCTCTTGTCCGAGGCACGGCATGCGATCGAATCGCCGGTCACGCAGGCGCGTGCCGAACTCGTCGCGAGCAACGACCTCGACCATCTCGCGACGCTCGACGGCGTCGTGATCGATCGCTACTCCACCAAGGACGAGCGGCTGAAGCGGCTGATCAGCGCGCTCAAGCTGGGCGGCGTGCGCATCTATTCGGCCGATCACGTGCACGAGCTGCTGACGGGCCGCCTGTCGTTGCAGCAGACCGAGGACAGCTTCCTCGACGACTCGTCGGGCAAGGTGCTGTACAGCCTCGTGAAACGCGTGCTCGATGTCGGCGGCGCGTCCGTGCTGCTCCTCGTGGCGGGTGTTCCGATGCTGGTCATCGCCGCGGCGATCCGACTCGGCACGCCGGGGCCGGCGCTCTTCCGCCAGTTGCGCGTCGGCGTCCACGGGCGTCCGTTCCGGATGCTCAAGTTCCGCACGATGTACGACCGGCGCGACAACCACGCATCGATGCAGCCGGAGAGCCTCGACGAGGCGCAAGGTCGCGTGACGCCGCTCGGCCACTGGCTGCGCAAGTTCCGCTTCGATGAACTCCCCCAGTTGCTGAACGTGCTCGACGGAACGATGAGCCTGATCGGTCCGCGTCCCGAATGGACCGAAACCGCGGGCGCGTTCTTCGACGAGATCGCGCACTACCCGTATCGGCACCTCGTCCGGCCGGGCATCACCGGCTGGGCGCAGGTCAACCAGGGCCACGTCACCGCCCTCGCCGACGCGCGCATCAAGCTCGAGTTCGACCTGTACTACGTGAAGCACCTGTCGTTCGCGCTCGACCTCGTGATCGGCATTCGCACCGTCACGACCGTGCTGACGGGGTTCGGCGCGAAGTAGCGTCCGTCCGGGCGACGATCGAGATCACGGTCTCGACCTCGATCGCCTGCATGCACAGCGCCTCGCTGCACGCGGCAGGGTCGCTGCGCCCGGCCGGCTCTGCGGTCGCGTCGAAGCGGCGGCCGCAGCGACGCACCCAGTCGACCTCGCGTCGATACAACGTGCGCTGGTCGCGGCACGGGAAGTCGTCGACCGTGACGGCGTCGAACGGTGCAGCAGCCCAGAAAACCCCGGGACCGTGGACGACGCGCGAGCCGGGACCGAACAGCGCGACCGTCGGCACGCCGACGAGGCGGCCGAGATGCGCGATCCCGGTGTCCGGGCAGACCAGGAGGCGGGCGTTGGACAGCAGTTGCCAGAGCTGCGGCAGGTCGAGCCGGCCGACGAGGTCGACGTCGAACGCATCGCGGCCGACCTCGTCGAGGATCGCGCGTTCGTTCGCGCCGCCGCTCCACACGACGCGGAGGCCATCGGCCCGAAGCCGCCGGGCGACCTCGCGCCAGCGCGCGAAAGGCCACTGCTTCAGCGGCGTGCTCGCGCCGACATGCAGGACCGTGTATTCGCCCGCCGGACGCTCGAACGATGCGAAGCCCGGTGCGGGCCATTCGCCGGCTTCGAACCCCGACGGCGACGGTCCGTCGCCGACCAGGCAGCGCGCGGCCATGTCGGCCCATGCCTCAGGCGTCGACGGATAGGGAACGGCGCGATCTAGCATCACGTTCTTCCACGCGGGCCGGTCGTTCGCGAAGCCGACCACGTGCCGGGCGCCGGCGGCCCGCGCGAGCCACGCATAACGGTTGTCGTCGGGAACGATCGCGAGATCGTAGGGACCACTGTCGATCACGTCGCGTCGGCTCCCTGCATCGCGACGATCGAACGGCATCACCGTCGCGCCGTAGGGCCGTCCGTCGAACAACGGCGCGACCGCCGGTCGTGCGAGGACGACGCGTTCTGCGTCCGGATAGCGGGCGGCCAGCGCCTTCAGCAACGGCGCGAGGAGGATCGTGTCGCCGAGCAGCAGGTAGTGCGCGACGAGGATGCGTCGCACCGGCTGTCGGAGTTCGCGCGGCCGACCTCCGGCCGATGCCAGTGACGCGAGGGCGCGGACCGCCGTCCGCAAGCGGACACCGAGGCGCGTCATGCCGGGTGAACGCCACGTCGAACGATGGGCATGCGGATTCGCAGAAGGTCGAGGGCGAGGTCGAGGCTCAGGGCGGAACGGGGCGGAGGCACGGCGATCCGGCGCGCTATAGTCCGCGGCGCTTCGTCGGTTCCGCGCGACGGCAAATCTTCCCACGACCGCACCGCGTGTCTCGAAGGCACGACACCCGACGATGTCCACTTACGTGATCGGCGATCTGCAGGGATGCGCGGCGTCGTTCGACACGCTGCTCGAGCGCTGCGCGTTCGACGCGCGCAACGATCGCGTATGGCTGGTCGGCGACCTCGTCAATCGCGGGCCCGACTCGCTCGGCGTGCTCCGCCGCGTGATGGCGCTCGGCGATGCCGCGACCGTCGTCCTCGGCAATCACGACCTGCATCTGCTCGCCGTCTCCGCCGGCGTGCGCAAGCCCGGCCGAAGCGACACGCTCGGCGCCCTCCTCGCAGCGCCCGACGTCGCGCGCCTGCTCGACTGGCTGCGGCGTCGGCCGCTGGTGTTCCGTGCGTCCTTCCCCGGACAGTCCGACGTGCTGATGGTCCACGCCGGCGTTCTGCCCGGCTGGAGCGCGGACGACACGATGCGTCTAGCCGGCGAACTCGAAGCGGCGTTGCGTGCGGACCGCTGGCGGGAAACCCTCGCCGGTCTGTTCGGCGACAAGCCTCATCGATGGCGAGACGAACTCGTCGGCGACGATCGCCTTCGCGTGATCGTCAACGTGCTGACGCGCCTGCGCTTCTGCTCGCAGGACGACCGGCTCGACTTCGACGCGAAGGACGCGCCGGGGTCGTCTGCTCCGCCCGGCTTTCGAGCGTGGTTCGACTTCGCGCACCGGCGCAGTCGCGACACGCTCGTCGTCTTTGGCCACTGGTCGACGCTCGGCGTGATGGTGCGCGACGACGTGATCGGACTCGACAGCGGATGCGTCTGGGGCGGCGCCCTCACGGCAATCCGCCTCGAGGATCGAGCGCTGTTCCAGGTGCCCTGCCCGCAGGCGCAACGTCCCGGCTGAGCGCGTCGTCGGCGGCGTCGCCGGACTCGTCTTCGAAGCCGAGCGCTTCGCCGATCAGCCCACGCGCCGCCCGCGCCACTTCGTGGCGGGTCATCGTCGCGACGTCGAGCACGTCGAGCAGATGCAACTCGACGACCAGCGGCCCGTGGCGCGCGATGCGCACGATCGAATCGAGCAGCGTCACGTCGCCGACGTAGTAGGTCGCGGTCGTGCGACGACCGTGCGGATCTCGATAGCGCAGGCCGCCGACGATGACCGGCACGCGCGCGTCGATCGCCGGCTGGATCAGGTTGCCGTGGAACGGCAGCAACCGTTCGCCATCGCTGACCGCGCCCTCCGGGAACATGCCGATCAGGTTGCCTTCGGCGAGGAGTGCCGTCACCCGCTGGTTCGCCTCCCGCACCGCGTGGCGCTTGCCGCGCTCGATGAACACCGCGCCGGTGCGGTCCGTGAGAAAGCCGAGCAGCGGCCATCGGGAGATCTCGGCCTTCGCGACGAAACGTGCGGCCCGCAGCGAATGGACGACGAAGATGTCGAGCCACGAGATGTGGTTCGTCACGAGCATCGCGCCGATGCCACCGGGGCGAAGGGCGCGAGCGACGACGTCGTTGCCGAGAGCCGGGCCCATCACGCGGAGCTCGAGCCTGCAGACCGTCAGCACGCGGCCGGACCACCAGCGCACGAACCAGCGACGGCGCGAGATCGAGCAGAACGGAAACAGCAGTCCGACGATCGACAGCGCGACGACGACGTGCAGCAGCACGGACGCGAGCGTCCACGCGACGCGCAGCCGGGACCTCATGCGAAGGACGGCGCGCTCAGGCGCGCGACTCGTGCACGAAGACCCCGCCGACCACCGTCGCCCGCACGCGCCCCTTCAGTTCGTAGCCGCGGAACGGCGTGTTCCGGCCCTGGCTCTTCAGGGCGGCGGGTTCGACGACCCAGCGCGCGTCCGGATCGAAGAGGCACAGGTCGGCCATGCCGCCGACCTCGATCCGACCGGTCGCGAACGGCGGCACTCGCCCGTCGACCTGCGCGTCCGGGCCGATCACCGCAGCGGCCCGACACGTCACGCGTGCGAGCGCATCGACGAGCGCCATGGCTTCTTCGTCGGCCCACTTGACGACGAGCGGCAGCAGCAATTCGAGCCCGGTCGCGCCCGGTTCGGCTTCGCCGAACGGCAGCAGCTTGGCATCGTCGTCGACCGGCGTGTGGTCCGAGCAGATCGCGTCGATCGTGCCGTCGGCGAGGCCACCGCGGATGGCGGCGCGGTCGCGCTGCCCCCGGAGCGGCGGGTCGAGACGACACTGGGAATCGAAGAAGCCGATGTCCATGTCGGTCAGGTGCACGTGATGGATGCCGACGTCGCAGCTCACCGGCAGGCCTTCGGCGCGCGCCTGTCGCACGAGCGCGATGCCGCCCGCCGACGAGAGCCGGCACAGGTGGACACGCGGCGCGGCGCTCGAAGCCCCGCCGCGACCGAAGCCGCGCAGCAATTCGAAGATCGTCAACAGCGCCACCGTCTCGTTCGTGGCCGGCACCGATGGCAAGCCGAGGCGCGCCGAGACCGGGCCGCTCGCGGCGACGCCGCCGCGGCCGAGATAGGCATCCTGCGGGCGCCACCAGACCGTGAAGCCGAAGGTCTGCGCGTATTGCAACGCGCGGAGCAGCACCTGCGTGTCGGCGATCGGCACGTCGGCTTGCGAGAAGCCGATACAGCCCGCGTCGTGCAGCTCGGACATCTCGGTCAGCGCCGTGCCCGCGAGACCCATCGTCAAGGCGCCGAGCGGATGGACGTGCGTGCGGTTCAGCGTCCGCGCCCGGTGCTTCAGC
>CAXTPX010000113.1:0-7538 GCA_964246005.1 uncultured Burkholderiaceae bacterium
GACTGGTAGCGCAGTCGCGACAGGCGCAACGTACGACGCGCGGCATCCACCTGCACCTGGACCTCGGCCTCGGCCGCGCCCGTCTCGGCGACGTTGGTCAGCGCATCGGCGACTTCGCGGAACGCCTGCTCGACGGTCGTCTGGTAGATCGCGACCTGCTGGTCGCTGCGCGACTTCGCCTCGTCGAGTCGTGCGACGTACTTGCCGCCCGCGAAGATCGGCGCGCTAATGTTGAGACCCAGGCTCCAGAAGCGGAACGGCGCCTTCAGCAGGTCCGACAGGTCGAAGCTCTGCCCACCGTACGCGCCGGTCAGACCGAAGGTCGGGAACAGGTCCGCCTTCGCGACGCCGACCTGCGCATTCAGCGAGACCACGGACTGCTCGTCGCGCGCCACGTCGGGACGTCGCTCGAGCAGCGTCGACGGCAGGCCGGGCGGCGGCGTCGCCGGAACGGGCAGGTCGTCGATGCCGCCCGGCGCGATGCGCAGCGACAGGTTGCTGGTCAGGTTGCCGAGCTGGTGTTCCTGCACGGTCCGCGCGCGCCGCAGGTCGCGCAGGTTGACCTGGGTCTGCGCGCGCAGCGTCTCGGCCTGTGCGAAGTCGAGCGCCGAGGTGTAGCCCGCATCGAGTCGCTTCTTCGCGATGTCGAGCGACTCGCCGACGGCCTGCAACGTGTTCTCGGTGACCTTGATCTGCGCATCGAGCGAACGCAGCGCGAAGTACGCCTGCGCGGTCGTACCGGCCAGCGACAACGTCGTGACGTCGCGCGCGAACGTCGTCTCGAGGAGCACGGCCTGCGACGACTCGGAGAGCCGACGCAGCCGGCCCCAGAGGTCGAGCTCGTAGGACAACGAGGCATCGAGCCGGAAAAAGTTGCCGTACGCGACCTGACCGAGGCCCGTGCTCGTCGAACCGCTGCTGCTGCCGTTGGCAGCGGTCGTGCTACTCGCGCTCCCGCTCGCGGACGTCGAACTCGAGGCACCCGAAAGACCGCCGGCGACGCCGTTGCGGACGCGCGTGCCGAGTCCCGACCCGTCGATCTCCGGGAAGAACGCAGCGTTGGTCTCGCGCAGCGCCGCACGCGCCTCGTCGACGCGAGCGACGGCGAGGCGCACGTTCGGATTGTTCGCGAGCGCGGCTTCGACGAGCTGGTTCAGCAGCGGATCGTTGAAGAGCTTCCACCAGTCGTTCGCGATCGGCGTGGCATCGCCGGACGGCGTGGTGGCGACGGCCGCGAAGTCGCTCGGCAACGTGGTCGACGGACGCCGGTAATCCGGGCCCACCATGCAACCGGCCAGGAGGCCACCGATGGCCAGCGCCAGCACCGGTGCCGACACGCGGCGCGCGACGGCATGGGGCAGGGTCGTGTCGTTCATCTTCGTTCCGCGATCACGCATGACCGCCCTCCGGTTTCAGGCCCGCATCGTCGATCGGCGCCTTGCCATCCGTCTGTTCATCGTCGCTCTCGTGCATGGCCTTGTGCGCGGCTTCCTTCTGGCGCTTGGCCTCCTCGACCTCCTTCGGCTTGGGGTCGCGGGCGAGCAGCGTGAAGAACAGCGGGATGAAGATCGGCGCGATGAAGGTCGCAAAAATCATACCGCCGAACACCCCCGTACCCATCGACTGCCGCGAGCCGGCGCCGGCGCCGGTCGCGATCACCAGCGGAAAGACCCCGAGCACGAACGCGAGCGACGTCATCACGATCGGGCGGAAGCGCAGCCTCGCCGCGGTCATCGCCGCTTCCATGCGCGTCTGGCCTTCGAGCAGCGCCTGCTCCGCGAACTCGACGATCAGGATGGCGTTCTTGGCCGCGAGTCCGATCAGCACCACGAGGCCGATCTGGAAGTAGATGTCGTTGTCCATGCTGCGCAGGAACACGAAGCCGAGCGCGCCGGTCAGCGCGAAGGGCACGGCCATCAGGACCGCGGCCGGCAGGCCCCAGCGTTCGTAGAGCGCGGCAAGGATCAGGTAGACCATGATGATCGCGAGTCCGAACGCGAAGATCGATGCGTTGCCGGTGCGCTTCTCCTGGTACGCCTGCGCGGTCCATTCGATCTGGTAGCCCGCGGGCAGGACCTTGCCCGCGACCTCTTCCACGGCCTTGATCGCGTCGCCCGACGCCACCCCGGGCTTGCCACCGCCGAACAGATGGGCGGCGAGAAAGCCGTTGTAGCGCTCGAGCTGCTCGGCGCCGGTCACCGTCTTCACGTTGATGATCGCCTTCAACGGGATCATGTTGCTGGTGATGCCGACCGAGCTCTGACCGGCGGCGGGCTGCGTGCCGGTCGTGCTGCTGCGCACGTAGACGTTGCCGATGTCCTCCGGCTTGCTGCGGTACGGCGCATCGGCCTGCAGTTGCACGCGGAACGTCCGACCCGACAAGTTGAAATCGTTGACGTAGAGCGAGCCCATCGTGGCCTGCAACGCGGTGTAGGCATCGCTGACGGAGACCCCGAGCGAGATCGCCTTGTCGCGATCGAGATCGACCTGCAACTGCGGTACGGTCGGTCGGAAGAACGTGTTCTGCGCGCCGAGACGGGGATCCTTCTGCAGGGCCGCGATCAAGTCGTTGACCACCTTCGCGAGATCGGCGGGGTTCGCGGTGCTGGTGCGATCCTGCACGTAGACCTCGTAGCCACCGGCCGCCCCGAGACCGCGGATCGCCGGCGGATTGAACGCGAGGACGAGGCCGTCGGCGATCCGGCCGTTGGCGCCGAACATGACGCCGACGAGGTCCTGCGCAGTGCCCTTGCGCTTCGAGTAATCCTTCAGCGGGAAGAACATCGTCGCCGCGTTGGTCTTGTTGCCGCCGGCGATGAAGTCGAAACCGTTGATCGTCAGGATGTCCTCGATCGACTCGTTGTTGCCGACGAGGCCGCGCAGCTGCGCGGTCGTGCGTTCGGTCCGCCTGAGGCTCGCGCCGTCGGGCAGCTGGACCGACGTGACGATGTAGCCCTGATCCTCGGCCGGCACGAAACTGCCGGGGACGCGCCAGAACAGCAGGCCCACCACCACCAGCACGGCGACGAAGACCAGCATCGCGATCAGCCGATGCCGGAGACCTCGCTCGACGAAGTGCATGTAGCCGCCCGACAACTTCTCGAAGCCCTTGTTGAACCACGCGAAGTACTTCGACGGCTCCTTCTCTTCCTGCTTCAGCAGGATCGCGCAGAGCGCGGGCGTGAGCGTCAGCGCGACGATGCCCGACAGCACGACGGCGATCGCGACCGTCACGGCGAATTGCTTGTAGAGCTGCCCCGCGATCCCGCCGAGGAAAGCAACCGGGATGAACACGGCGCAGAGCACGAGAATGATGGCGACCACGGCGCCCTGCACTTCGCGCATCGCCTCGATCGCTGCGGCGATCGGGGTGAGCTTCTCGTCGCGCATCAGGCGCTCGACGTTCTCGAGGACGACGATCGCATCGTCGACGACGATGCCGATCGCCAGCACCATCGCGAACAGCGTCAGCGTGTTGATCGAGAAGCCGAAGAGGAAGAGGCCCGCGAACGTGCCGATCAACGAGACCGGCACGGCGACCGCCGGGATCAACGTCGCACGCCAGTTCTGCAGGAAGACGAACACCACCGCCACCACGAGCACCGCGGCGATGACGAAGGTGTGGACGACTTCGTTGATCGAGGCCTTGACGAAGGTCGTCGTGTCGAAGGGAATCGTGTAGATCACGCCTTCCGGGAAGGACGGCTTCAGCTGCTCGAGCTTCGCGATGACCGCCTTCTCGACGTCGAGCGCGTTCGCGCCGCTCTGCAGGAAGACGAGGACCGGGACGCCCGGCCGTTCGCGGACGAAGCTCGACGCGTCGTAGCTCTGCGCACCCAGCTCGACCCGCGCGACGTCCTTGATGCGCAGCGTGCCGCCCGGGCCGCTCGAACGCAGCACGATGTCGCCGAACGCGTCCGCCTCGATCAGCCGGCCCTTGGTCACGACCGTGTACGTCAGCGTCTGGTCCTTCGGCGACGGCTCCGCGCCGATGCGCCCCGCCGCGTACTGGTTGTTCTGCGCAGCGACCGCGGCCTGCACGTCGGCCGGCGTGACGCCGAGTTGCGCCATCTTCTCGACGTTGAGCCAGATGCGCATCGAGTAGTCGCGCGCCGTCACGTTGAGCGCGTCGGACACGCCCGGCACCCGCTTGATCTCGTCGAGCAGGTTGATCGTGACGAAGTTGGAGATCTTCAGGATGTCGATCGGCCGGTCGTCGGAGTCCGACTGCAGCGTCGCGACGAACAGGATGTCGTTCGACTTCTTCAGGACCGTCACGCCCTGCCGCTGCACTTCGGTCGGCAGGCGCGAGTTGGCGATCTGCACGCGGTTGTTGACGTCGGTCTGCGCCTTGTCGCCGTCGGAGCCGATCTCGAACGTCGCGGTGATCGTGACCTGGCCGTTGGCGCTGTTCGAGGTCGAGCTGAAGTACAGCAGGTTCTCGATGCCCGACAACTGCTCTTCGATCGGCGCGGCCACCGTCTTCGAAAGCGTCTCGGAGCTCGCGCCCGGATAGGTCGCCGTGATCGTCACGGTCGGTGGTGCGATCTCGGGATACTGCGCGATCGGCAGCGTCTTGAGCGCGACCAGGCCGGCGAGGACCAGGATGATCGCGATGACGCTCGCGAAGATCGGTCGCAGGATGAAGAACTTCGACATGGTCTAACCCGTCAGGAGTGGGTGGTGCAGGAGGTGCGCGGGGTGCAGGACGCAGCGGCCACTACTTCGCGTCGGACTTCGCCGGTTCGGCGCTGCCGGCTGCCGGTGTCCCGCCTGCCGCCGGTGCATTCGCTGCCTGCGGCGGATGAGGTGCGACCTGCATGCCCGGTCGCACCTTGATCAGGTTGTCGACGATGACCTTGTCGCCTTGCTCGAGCCCCTTCCGGATGACCCACTGGTCTCCCTGCCAGACACCGGCATCGACCGGTCGCGGCGTCGCCTTGTTGTCGGGACCCACCACCATCACCGACTTGCCCTTGTCGCTGCTCGACACGGCCGCCTGCGGCACCAGCACGCCCTGGATCTCGCCGATGAAGAGGCGAGCCTTGACGAACTGGCCGGGCAGGATACGCAGCGCGGGATTCGGCACTTCGGCGCGCAACTGCACCGTCCCGAGCGTCCGGTCGACGGTAGACGCCGCGTAGTTGAGCTTGCCCGCCGTCGGATAGGTCTTGCCGTCCGGCAGGATCAATTCGACCTTCGCCTGGTCGTTGTTATTGCTGCGCAACGACGCGTATTCCATCTCGTCGATCGAGAAGCGGACCCAGATCGGATCGGTCTGGACGATCGTCGTCAGCAAGGCCGAATCGGTGCCGGCGGTCACGAGCGAGCCCTCGGAGCTGATGTTGCGCCCGGAGATGCCGCCGATCGGCGCCGTGACCTGCGTGTAGCTCAGGTTCAGTTGTGCATTGCGAACGTCGGCTTCGCGCGCCATGACGATCGCAGCGTTGGTCTTGCTCGTGGACGTGGCGTCGTCGAAGTCCTTGCCGCTGATGGCCTGCTCGGCCGCGAGCGGCTTCAGTCGCGCTTCCTCGCGCTGTGCCTGTTCGCTGCCTGCACGGGCCTGCGCCAGCGCGGCCTGCGCCTGCGCGAGCGCGATCTGGTAAGGCGCGGGATCGATCTGGTACAGCACCGAGCCCGCCTTCACCCGGTCGCCTTCGGAGAAGCGCTGCTTCAGCAGGATGCCGGACACGCGCGCACGCACCTGGATCTCCTTCGATCCTTCGCTCTGGCCCACCGATTCGACCGTGACCGCCACCTGTTGCGGCCGGGCGTCGATCACCGTCACCGGCATCGCCTGTGGCGGACCACCGCCGGGGCCGCCCGGCGCGCCACCCTGCGCCGCATCCTTCTTGCCGCACGCCGACAGCGCGAACACCGCCGCGAGCCCGATCGTGGCGATCGCCGTCCTGCGTTTGCAGGTCACGCCCCGGAGCGCATCGAGGGTCGCGCCGCGGGACTCTTGCATCGAAATTTTGGCGTTGGGCATGGCGGTGGACAAGGCTGAAGTTCGGGAGGAATGCGTGAAGCGGAATGCGACAGCGGGGATCTGGCGGGGATGCAGAGCGCGTTGCGGGCTGGGCGGAGGAACAGCCCGGAGCGAAACCCTGGCGGCCGTGCAACGTGCCAGTTTAATCAAGCAGCGCAGCAGGCCGTCGACGACACGTCCGGCGCAAAGTATATACAATCGAGAATGTATGTAAAGCACGAGCCGGCCGCAGAGCGACCGGTGCACGACGTTCAGGAAACAGGCCTCGCATGGTTCGCCGTACCAAGGAAGAGTCTCTCGAGACGCGCGCGGCGATCATCGCCGCCGCGCGTGACGTGTTCCTGACGAACGGCGTCACGCGGACCTCGCTCGAGCAGATCGCCGTCGCCGCTGGTGTGACGCGCGGGGCGATCTACTGGCACTTCGCCGACAAGGCGGAGCTGTTCTTCGCGATGCGCGACGCGGTCAAGCTGCCGCTGATCGACCGGTCCGACCTGGCGCTCGAGGCCGGCCCCGAGGGTCTCGATCCGCTGCAGCGCCTGGAGCGTTTCCTCGAAGTGCTGATCGAGCAGATCGACGATCAGCCGACGCGCAAGACATTCGAGATCATGACGTTCAAGTGCGAGTACGTCGGCGAGTTCGCCCGTGACCTCGATTGCGCGTCGGTCATGCATCTCGAGTTGCGCGACAAGCTCGCGAAGCTCTATCGCGAAGCACGGCGAGCCAGCTTGCTAAGGGTCGGCGTCACGCCGTTGCGTGCGGCATCCGACACGCTGATTTTCTTGTCCGGATTGATCCGGATCTGGCTCGTCGACGAGAGCGGGACGCTGGTGCGCAACCAGGCACGGCGACTCGTCTTCGACCACGTCGAGAGCAAGCGCGCGCCGGACCGCGCTCCGGCGAAGCGGGCGCGGCGCGCCGTCAGTCGAGCCGCAGCGAGGTAAGGAACGTCTCGACCGCCTGTTGGCCGCTGCCGGTCGCGAGCGTCGCGGTCGGTCCGATCACGAGGATCTCCACCAGCCGCCCCTTGCGTTGCACGAGGCGCGCGGTGGCCCGCAATGCCTTGCCGTCGCGCGTACCCTCGGCATCGAAGCGGTCGCCGACGAGTTCGCTGCGATCGGCCGTCTGGACGGTGACCTGCCCGCGGCGCCCTTCGCTCGCTCCGACGTCGTCGAGCAGCTTGTGCTCCAGGAGCGCCTGCGCCGCCGCGACATCGCTTCCGGGCAACAGCTCGAACGCGCCCACCGCGAACGTGACGTCGCCGACGGAAATGACGTTCAACACCAGGGGCAGGCGCATGTCGCCGACCGGGATGTCGCGCGTCGCCGTGGTCACCCGACCCGGGAAGCTCGCGACGAAGCCGCACCACGTCCGCGCGCAGTCGGGTCGCCAGTCGCGCCAGTCGTAGCGGGGATAGCAGCCTGCGAGGAGGGCCGCCGCCGCCAGCCCTGCGATCTTTGCGACAATCGCCGCCCGACCTCCGCAGGAATCACGTCTCATGCTGATCACGTTCAAGTCCAAGGCCGCGGCCGATGTGCCGATGTACGCG
>CAXTPX010000114.1:0-7499 GCA_964246005.1 uncultured Burkholderiaceae bacterium
GGCTTCGCGCGCGCCGCCGAACGCAACCGGCTCGTGAAGGCGATCGATTGCGTCGGCGGTCGGGTGGGCGCCGGCGTCGCCCGCGGGCTACAGCTCGGTGGAAGATCGTTGGTGTACGGCGCGCTTTCGTCGCACCGACAGTCCGATCCCGCGGCGTTCGAGATCCCCATCTTCGCACCGCGACTGATCTATTCGGCGACCAGCGTGCAGGGATGGTTCCTGTTTCACTGGCTGGACGTCACGCCGATCGCACAGACGGTTGCCGTGCTCCGTAGCGTCCTCGATCGGCTTGCGAGCGGACAGCTGCGACTGCCGCCTGCGAAGACCTACCGGGCCGAAGAATTGTCGACAGCCCTTGCGCAAGCGGAATCACCGAACCGTGACGGGAAGCCGCTGATCGACATGACCACGCTGACCGCTTGAAGTTGGTGAGCGAATCGTATTGACCGTCGCGCCCTTCGCGAGGAAGTCTGCGTTTGGAAGACCAGCTTCTCGAGCCTTGACCCCCCTCGGTTAATCGTCGAGGGACTTACGGGCACTGCAGCGTGATGTCGCTCTGCAAGCGTCATGGCATTCAAGGCGACGATCGAGCGATGTGCACTGTCCAGCGCGTCGGCTCGGGCTGCGTCCACATCGAGCGAGGTTGTCGAACCCTCGAAGCAATACTGCGTGTCGATGAAGTCGGTGTATCCAAGGTGTTCGTGGTATGCGGTCAACGTGAGTTCTATCGAGTGCCCGAGGTACTCGTATGCTTCTTTCATTCGCGTTCTCCAGTACAGGTTTAAATTCAAGCGCGTCGCGCAATGCGCACCGCCCCAGGGTCGCGCCGACCGTTCGTGTCACGGTCGAAGACTCGATTCGTGTCGCACGGATCGCGAGCGACTGAACTGTTCCGTACGGTCGCGAACAGACCGTTGCCTCGTCCGTGCCCATCCTGTGTGAATGTCCGGCGCACTGGTACGCGCTACCAAGCGCAGCCAAATCGGACCCCATCAGCACTGTGAGGAAAATGAATGAACAAGCTTCTGGCGACGCTGTTGCTCGGATCGTTCTGCTCCGTGGTATCGGCACAGACCGGCGGCCTTCCGCCTGAACAGGCACCCGCCGGCAGCCCGGGAAAATTTCAAAGTCCGAAGCAGATCAAGGCCTCGAACGATTCCCGAAGCCCAACCACCGACTCCAGTGCCGTCGCCAAGCCGGCAACCGCGGCTGACCGACGTGCCGCGCGGAAGGCGAAGCGAGAGGCCAAGGTCGGGGACAAGCCTCTGGACTGAGCGGATGGCTCGCGCTCACACCGCGAGCTGGAGCACCGCCGAACAACGCCGAACACCGCTGACGCACCACGTCCGAGTCGACATTCCGCGGGCCGCGGTTCACTGCTGCTGAGGGATCCCTTCGCAAAGGTGATGACGCCGTCGATCCCGCATCGCTCTGGAGGGATCGGTGGACCTTCGACGGCTGGGTGCGACGGTCGCATTGCAATGCACGATCTGCCACGGGGAGCGCGGCGTGACGCGCAGCGATGCGCCCAACTGGCCGGACAGTATCCCGAGGTCATCATCAAGCAGCTGGACGACTATCGCAGTGGCGACCGGGTCCACTCGGTCATGCAGGCTTATGCGCAGGGGCTCATGCCGACCCAGGTCCACGACGTCGCCGCCCATTACGCCTATCTGCCGCGAGCCTCGAACCCGGACCCCGAGACCGGGGCAGCCCTGCCGAGACTGGTCCGCGTCGGCGATGCGATGCGCAACATCGCTTCGTGCGCCTCGTCTCACAGTGGCAGGGCGAACAAGCTGGGTGCGCCCTGGCTCGAAGCGATGCCCAAGGAATACTTCCCGCGCAATTGACGAGCATGCGAAAGGCGTATCGACCCACCGGTTGCGAGCGAATACCTCGAGCTCGTTCGGTCGGCGTCGATAGGCCATTTGTGCACTGTCGAACCCGGCAGCCTCGTGCGGCGTACCGATCAGCATGTGCGCAACGCTTTCACGGGTTACGGCGACGAAGACGGTGTCGCCGCGAAGGAATGTTCGTTGTCCAGCTCGAACAGGGTCGGCATCGCAGCCGGTGGTGGCAAGAGCGACGAAACGCATCCAAAGACGACACGGGGGACTAAAGCATGGTGCGGTAGCGCGCCATGCCGTCGATCGCGCTGATGGCGCTTCCTTTTGACGAGCCCCGGGGACCGTTTCGGCGTTCCGAGTAGCAGGCTATTCGGCGCGCGCTCCGTCTGTTCGCTCAGCGAACGCAGCGGGCTGGCATCACCGGGGAATGTTGAGGCTGACCGTCCGATCCTTGGTCCAACACTCAAGGCTACGAACACGCCCATCAGGAAGTAGGGTAATTCCTGAAGTTGACGGGGCGTCTCACAGCCGATGCGATTCCGAGGTGCGCGGTGTGATGGCATCGATCTACGACACTAGCGTGACATGCTCTGTGCAGTACGATGAGACCCATTATCGTACGCTGCGGCAGTGGGCCCGCCTTCCGTGTGTTCTCACAGGCAAACGACCGCTTCCGGCCGAGGCTGTGTAAATACTACGAGCGTGTTGGGCAGTGATGCTGAGCGCGTCGCGATGATCCGATGTTCGTCGACGGCGATGCGACGGCCATGTCAGTGGTGCAATGAAGTGACCAGAGGTCGTTGTAGCGGCCTCGGTGAAGCCTCACGGGCCTATGCCCGCATGATCTGAAGCATCCTTTCGGTGCCAACGATCCGCATCACGCGCTTGAAGTTGTAGGCGTGCACGTGCAGGCTCATCTCGGCTCGAACGCGCGGCAGTGTCCTCGTCAAGAAGTGGCTCGAACCCATCCAGTGTTTGATCGTGCCGAACGGATGTTCGACTGTCTGGCGCCGCACTCGCATCATCTCGGGCCGGCGGTCCAGCCGTTCGAGGGTCGTGAACCGCTTGATCGCACGCTCGTTCGCCGGGCATCGGAACTCGTCGTCCGCGGCGATGTAGATGAAGTCCTGCTTGTCGAAGCGCCCATCGGCCAGGCTGTTCGACGTCAGCGTCTTCGGCACGATGGCCGTGATGCCGATCTGTTCGCACTGCAGGCTCTGCTCGCCCTTGAAATAGCCTCGGTCGGCAACGACGGTGAGCTCTTCGATACCTGTCGCTTCTCGCGCGTGTTCGGCCATCATCGCCAGTTGGTCGCGATCTGAGCCCTCGGTCACGACCTCGTGCGCCACGATCAGGTGGTGTTCGGCATCGACTGCGGTCTGCAGGTTGTAGCCCACGATGCCACCACCACGAGTCTTCATCGAGCGGGCATCCGGGCGTTGTAGCGGTTGCGACAGGTAGGAATCCAAACGTTTTCTATGAAGCGGGGTTTGCGGTTGCGTTAGGAAAAGAAGTTCTGACTTTCACTGATAGGTTTACTGACCTCCCTTTCGACATTCGCGATAGGAACGCTATTTCATATAAGGGGACCCGAAGTCTCTTGAGCCAATTGGAGCATCGGCTGATCGGTTTGGTCTCTTTGCCCAGATGAGTGGCTTGGTGCGAGAGATGTTATGAAGGTGCTTTGCGCGCGCAGCCCGGCAGCACAACTTCTGGGCGTCGGTGCATCGTTCAGACTTCACGAGGCAGTCGGACCTGCAGACAACGATGGAAGCCGGGCTTCGCAACGACCACAACGAAGTTCGGCGTTGGCGAAGCGAATTCGAAGGCGTGCCAAACCGTCGGCTCGCACCGTTTGCTTTCTTCTTCTGTGCGAGAACGATGACTAGCAGGGGACAAAATGACTGATCGAATTCTTTCACTCCGATCGTTTTCACGGCTGGTGGTCGCGTGTTTCCTCGCGGCACTACAGGTCGACGCTCAAGCAGCAGAGATCCACGTTGCGAGCTCGGGAGGCTTCGCGCCGGCCTACAAGGCGCTCGCCCCGGCATTCGAAAAGAACACGGGCGACGAGCTCACGAGCGTCTGGGGCCCCTCGATGGGTGAGACAGTCAATGCCATCCCGAAGCGTCTCGAACGCGGCGAGCCCATCGATGTCGTCATCATGGTCGGTGGCGCGCTCGACGACCTCATCCGATCCGGGCAAGTCAGTGCCGACAGCAAGACGTTGCTAGCGCGATCGCGTATTGCGATGGCCGTTCGCGCCGGAGCGCCACAACCGGATATCCATGACGTCCCCAGCCTGAGAAGAGCACTGCTTGCGGCGAAGTCGATTGCCTACTCCGATAGCGCGAGCGGTGTGTATCTGGAAAGCGTCTTGTTTCCCCGTCTAGGTATCGCGGATGAACTCCGCGGCAAAGCACGGATGATTCCCGCCGAACCGGTCGGTCTGGTCGTCGCGCGAGGCGATGCAGAGATCGGTTTTCAGCAGTTGAGCGAGTTGAAGGCGACTCCGGGCATCGACATCGTCGGCTTCCTTCCCGATGCTGCGCAAGAGGTGACGGTGTACTCCGCCGGTGTGACACGAGGCGCGCGCGAGCCGGAAAAGGCTCGCCGCCTGCTCCGATACCTTGCTTCGCCCGAAGCGGCACCAGTCATCAATGCAACCGGCCTCGACGCTGCCACCAATCAACCGTGAGCACCTGTCCAAGGCCACTTGCCTTGCGACACGCGCCGGCTCCCTTCGCTTTGCGAAAGCAACGACAACGAGGGACTCGCACCAGTATCATCTTGCAATGGCGACCGTTTGAAGGTTGAGCGCTGCGTGAACGACGAGCTTTTTTGCAGCGAGGCGCCCGTCGGTCTGCTGATCGACGCGACAAGTCAAGTGATCATCAAGGCTGGCGGCGCCGCCGTCGGCGCCGACCCGCCGGACAAGCCAGATAGATCGTCTCCGATCGCATTTGCCACGTGAGCGCACACAATATGGTGGCTTCGATTACGACACTCGCTGCTGCGCGATACCCTCGATCCGCTGCGCGCGACTGCCTCGGGTCGAAGCAGAAGTCGACCGCCAACGCATCCGGCGGTAGCACCATCAGAGCGCAGTCGCGTCTCGATACCCCGCACCCACAACCAGCACCGCATTCGTTCCCCCGAAGGCAAACGAATTCGACAGCATGACCCGGGCGCGCATGTCGCTCCGGGCGCGATTCGGCACGTAGTCGAGGTCGCACGCCGCATCCGCTTCCAGCAGATGCAGCGTCGGCAACGCCACCTCTCGTTGCATCGCCAGCAACGACAACGCGCATTCGAGCGCCGCCGTCGCGCCCAGCAGATGCCCGTGCATCGCCTTCGTCGCACTGATCGGTATCTCGCCCGCACGCGCGCCGAAGACGGCCTTGATCGCGGCCGTCTCCACCCCGTCGTTCGCCTGCGTCCCGGTACCGTGGGCGTTGATCGCGTCGACCTGCGATGCCGGCAGCCCCGCCGACTGCAATGCCGCCCGCATCGCAGCCGCCTGCCCCTCGATACTCGGCCGCGTGATGTGCCCGTAGTCGGTCGACACGCCGTACCCGAGCAATTCCCCGTGGATGAAGGCGCCTCGTGAAACCGCCAGGTCCCAAGGCTCGAGCACGCACATCGCCGCCCCCTCGCCCAGGACCATCCCCGACCGGTTCCTCGCGAACGGCTTGCACGACGTCGAGGCGTCCACCGGGTCGATCGCCGCCAGTGTCTGCATCGCCTCCCAGGCCTTCATCGAGCCCAGCGACAACGGCGCCTCGGCGCCGCCGGCGATCGCGAGGTCGAGCGTGCCGTGCGCGATCCGCAACCATGCCTCGCCGATCGCGACCGCCGACGACGAGCACGCGGTCGAGTACGTCAGGTTGGGGCCGCCGATGCCGTGCTCGATGCCGATCCACGCGGCCGGCGCGTTGTGCATGCCGGCGAGGATCGTGAACGGCTTGATGCGGTCGGACGCGTCGCCGTACAACGTCCTGTAGCCATCGTCCATCGTCATCGAGCCGCCCATCCCGCAGCCGACGAACACGCCGATCCGGTCTCGATCCGCGACCTCCAGGTCACAGCCGCTGTCCTGCACCGCCTGCCGCGCCGCGACGACCGCGAGCTGGCTGACGCGATCGAGCATGCGAAGCCGCGGGGGATCGAAGTGCCCGGTCCCATCGAACCCGGCACGGGCCGCGAGCGGCGCGATCAGGCGCGCCGGGAACGGCGGCTCGGCGAGACGGGCGATCGAAGAGCGACCGGCGGCCGCGTTCGCGATGTTCTCTTCGGTCCCCGTCCCGAGCGGAGAGACCAGGCCGAGGCCGGTGATCGCGACACGTCTCGTCAAGGCTGCGCCGCCGCCGTCGCGACCATGCCGTCGATGTACGCCACGACGTCGCCGACGGTCCTCAGGTCGACCGGCTCCTTCGTCACGCGCACCTTGAACTCGTCTTCGATCGTGAACAGGAGTTCTGTCGCGCCGAGCGAGTCGATGTCCAGGCTCTCGAGCGACGACTCGACCGTGACCACTGCCGGATCGACCTTGTAGTCGCGCTCCAGGATCAGACGAAGTCGCTCGAGGGTCGACGGCATTTCAATCTCCAGTCTGGAACGCGAGAGATCGCACCGGCCTCGGCGAGCGAAGCGATGCGACGAAGTCGGGGTCGACCACCGACCGGCTCTTGCCGGCCCACGCCGCGCCGAGCGTCAGCAGCGCCGGCACTCGGTCGACGATCATCATCATCGTCGTCGCGGTCGCGGGTCGCATCGCCGCGTTCGCGAACAGCGATGCGATGCGCAGTCGTCGACCGAAGTGTCGCCGCCAGTCGCGCGAGAAGCGAGCGCTGATCGCGCGTTGACGCTGGCCGTCGGGTGGTCGGCCGGATGCATCGATCAACCGCTCGCACAGCAGCCATGCCGACTGCAGCGCCATGCTCATTCCCTCGCCGATGATCGGGTGCGCTTCGGCCGCCGCGTTGCCGATGCGAAACGGGTCGTTCGGACCGGGCAGACGAATGCCGGGATCGATCGGTCCCGAAGCGAGCCACGGCCCGTCGCGCGTCGCATCGGCCAGTGCCGATCCGACACCGGCACACTCGCGCATCAGCAGCGCCCCGACCGCCTCGCCGGCGTCGAGGCCCGGCGAATCGGTACGCGTCGCCTCGAGCCGATCGCGACGAACACAGCACGCCACCGTCGTCACCCCATCGCCGGCTACCACCATGCCCCCGTAGCCGCCGTCGAACGCTAGCACTGCGATCACGCCGCCAGGCAACGCGGCGTCCCGGAAGTTCGCCTTGAACGCGATCAGGTCCGATGGGCGACGCGGCCGGCGCGACGCGACGCGGGCCGACGACAGCGCCTCCCACGAGCCGTGCGCGTCGATCGCGACGCTGCCGCGCAATCGCACGCGCTCGTCCGATCCGACCGCGCGGATCGTGCACGACCAGTCGCCCGGTTCGCCGTCGATCGCCTCCACCGACCAGGGCTGGCAGACCTCGACGCCCTCGCGCTCCGCTTCCTCCATCAACCGCGTGTCGAGCGTCTCGCGGCCGAGCGCGATGCCGGCACGCCCGCCATTCGATGCGGCAGGAAGCCGGGCCGGGATGGACGCGCTCGCGTGCATCAACACGACGTCGCGCAACG
>CAXTPX010000115.1:0-7493 GCA_964246005.1 uncultured Burkholderiaceae bacterium
CAGGCGCAGCACGCGAAGACCGGCATCTACGCGGGCGGCGGCACCCCGCACGAATGCCCGGTGGTGTCGGTGTCCGACGGCCTGTCGGTGGCGCATTCCGGCATGCGCTTCTCGCTCGTGTCGCGCGACCTGATCGCCGACAGCGTGGAGGCCACGGTGCGCGGCCATCGCTGGGACGGCATCTTCGGCATCGGCGGCTGCGACAAGAACATGCCGGGCCTGATGATGGGCATGGTCCGCTGCAACGTGCCGTCGATCTTCCTCTACGGCGGCTCCGCGTTGCCGGGACAGAGCCACGGCCGCACGGTCAACATCGTCGATGCGTACGAGATGATCGGGCAGGTGATCGCGGGCAGGGCGACGGACGCCGAACTCGAGGACCTGAGCCGCGTCTGCCTGCCGACCGCCGGTGCCTGCGCGGGGCAGTTCACGGCGAACACGATGGGCATGGTGTCCGAGGCGATCGGCCTCGCGCTGCTCGGCTCGTCGATGGTGCCCGCGGTGTTCTCGGACCGCATGCCGCTCGCGCGTCGCGCGGGCCGTGTGCTGATGCAGGCCGTGCTGCACGACGCGCCGCGACCGCGGCAGATCGTCACGCGGCAGTCGCTCGAGAACGCCTGCGCGATCGTGGCAGCGACCGGCGGCTCGACCAATGCGCCGCTGCACATCCCGGCCATCGCGCACGAGGCCGGCATCCGCTTCGACCTCGACGACGTGGCGGCGGTGCTGCTGCGCACGCCGCTGATCGCCGACCTGAAGCCGGGCGGTCGCTTCCTCGCCCGCGACGTGTTCTACGCAGGTGGCGCGCCGGTCATCCTGAAGGCGATGCTCGACGGCGGCCACCTGCACGGCGACTGCCTGACGATCACGGGCCGCACGATCGGCGAAGAGCTCGCAGCGGTCGGCGAACCCGATGGCGAGATCGTGCGCAGGACCGGCGATGCGCTTGCGGCGACCGGCGGCGTCGCGGTGCTGAAGGGCAACCTCGCGCCCGACGGCGCCTTGCTGAAGGTCGCTGGTCTCAAGAAGCTGCAGCATCGCGGGCCGGTCCGGGTGTTCGAGTCCGAGGAGGCGTGCCAGGACGCGGTCAACGCGATGGCTTACCAGGCCGGCGACGTGATCGTGATCCGCAACGAGGGACCACGCGGCGGGCCGGGCATGCGCGAGATGCTCGGCATCACCGCGCTGCTCTACGGCCAGGGACTCGGCGAGCAGGTCGCGTTGATCACCGACGGCCGCTTCTCGGGCGCGACGCGCGGCATGTGCATCGGCTACGTGTCGCCGGAGGCCGCGGCGGACGGGGCGATCGCGCTCCTGCGTGACGGCGACCTCGTGAGCATCGATGCGCGTCCCGACGCGCTGTCGCTGAGGGTCGAACTCGATGACGCCGAACTCGCGCGACGACGCAACGAGCGCGCGGCGACGCTCGCACCGCCGCGTCGACTCGGTGGCCTCCTCGAGAAGTACCGCGCCACGGTCGGGTCGGCGCACCTCGGCGCGCTGACGCACGGCGGCGTGCCCGAAGATGAGCTCTGACGCAAGAGTCGTCGTCGTGACGGGCGGCGCGTCCGGCATCGGCGCGGCCTGCGTTCGACTCTTCGTCGAGCGCGGCTGGCGCGTCGTCGTCAACTACTTCCTCGACAGCGAAGCCGCCGCGGCTGCAGCGCTGGCTGCGGACGGCCATGGCATCGCGGTGCAGGGCGACGTGAGCCGTGACGACGACTGTCGCCGCATCGCGCGCGAAGCGGGCGCCGCGTTCGGCCGCATCGACGCGCTGGTCAACAGCGCTGGCACGACGCGGCTCGTGCCGCACGCGGACCTCGACGCGCTGACGATGGACGATTTCCTGCGCATGACGTCGGTCAACACGGCCGGCCCTTTCCAGATCGCGCGGGCCTGCGCACCGCTGCTCGCGGAAGGGGATGGCGGTGCGATCGTGATCGTCTCGTCGTACGGCGCGATCTACGGCACCGGGTCGTCGATCGCCTATGCCGCTTCGAAGGGGGCGACCAACACGCTGACGATGTCGCTCGCCCGCGTGCTCGCGCCGAAGATCCGGGTCAACGCGGTGTGTCCGGCGCTCGTCAGCGACGGCTTCGTCGGGCGGCTCGACCCGGTGTTGTTCGAGGCGCGCGCCGCGCACCAGGTCGCGCGTGCGCCGTTGAAGAAGGTCGGGACGCCGGCCGAGGTCGCGGCCGACGTGTACTGGCTCGTCGCCGGCGCGTCGCTGATCACCGGCAGCGTGTTGTCGCTCGACTGCGGGCTGCACCTGAACGGCGACGGATGAACGCCGCCGATCGTTCATCACCATAACCATCGGAGATTTCATGAGCACCGTCGCGCACGACGCGCTTCCGCGTGGAACGGGCATCACGTCCGAACAGAAGAAGGTGCTGGCGGCGACGCTGGTCGGCACGTCGATCGAGTGGTACGACTACTTCGTGTATGCGCAGGCCGCGGGTCTCGTGCTCGGACCGCTGTTCTTCGGACCACTGGCGAAGTCCGATCCGTCGCTCGCGCAGATTCTTTCGTTCGCGACGATCGGCATCGCCTTCCTGTTCCGTCCGCTCGGCGCGATCGTCAGCGGCCACGTCGGCGACCGCTTCGGCCGCAAGGTCAGCCTGATCTTCACGCTCGTGCTGATGGGTGCCGCCACCGCACTCGTCGGGCTCCTGCCGACCTACGCACAGGCGGGCGTGTGGGCACCCATCCTGCTGATCGTCCTGCGCATCCTGCAGGGCTTCTCGGCCGGTGGAGAGTGGGGCGGGGCGGCACTGATGGCGGTCGAGCACGCACCGGTCGGCAAGCGCAGCTTCTTCGGATCGTTTCCCCAGATCGGAACGCCGATCGGCATGATCGTCGCGACGCTGATGCTGCTGATCCTCACCGCGGCCCTCGGCAAGGACGCGTTCGTCGAATGGGCATGGCGGCTGCCCTTCCTGTTCTCGATCGTGCTGATCGTCATCGGCTTCGTGATCCGTCGATCGGTCGAGGAGTCGCCGGTCTTCACGCAGATGCAGGCGCGCCGCCGGCAGTCGTCGGCGCCGATCGGCTACCTGTTCCGCCATCACACGCGCGAAGTGATCACCGCGGCGCTGATCTTCATGGCGAACAACGCGGCCGGCTATCTGCTGATCGCGTTCTTCATCAGCTACGGGCAGAAAGCATTGCACCTGCCGGCGACGAGCATGCTGCTGGTGGCGACGCTGGCGGCGGTGGGATGGCTGGTGTTCACGCTCGCGGGCGGCATCCTCGGCGATCGCATCGGGCGCGTCCGCACGTTCCAGATCGGCTACGTGGCTCTCGCGCTGTGGGCCGTGCCGATGTGGACGCTGATCGACTCGGGCAGCCTCGTGCAGTTCTTCATCGCGGCGGTCGTGATGGCCGCCGCGCTCGGCCTCTCGTACGGGCCGCAGGCCGCGTTGTACGCCGAGATGTTTCCGGCCAACGTGCGCTACTCGGGCGTGTCGATCGGCTACTCGCTCGGGTCGATCCTCGGCGGTGCGTTCGCGGCGACCATCGCGCAGTGGATCATCGCGACCTACAACCAGTCATGGCTGATCGGCGTCTACATCGCGATCCTCTCGGTGATCTCGCTGATCGCGGTCTCGACCGTCAGTCGGGTCGAAGGTGCGAACCTGAACGCGACCGACGGGCCGGGAGCGATCGCGAACTGAATGTCGTCGGCGCTACGCGAGTTCGGTGCCCGGTGCGAGCAGGTCGTGCGTCTCCGGGTGCCGACTCATGTAGGCCGCGAACATCGCGCACTGTGGGTCCACCTTCTGCCGATGCGCCCGCGCCGCTGCGAGTCCTGCTTCTACCAGCGCCGTGCCGATGCCGCGATGCTGGATGGCATCGGGTACGGCGGTATGCGTGAAGGTGATGACGTCGCCGTCGACACGATAGGCGGCGCTCGCTCGCTGGCCGTCGACAGTCGTCTCGAAGCACTGCTCTGCACGGTTGTCGGTGACTGCGGGCAGGCTGGCCATCCCATTCCTCGAGATCGGGTTGATAAGCGTTCGTAATGTAGTGACTGCTCGATGATCGTTCGAATCTTCTGCGCCGCCGCATATCATGGCCGGCTATGTATCGATACGACACCTACGACCAGCTTCTGGTCGACGAGCGCGTGGCGCAGTTCCGCGATCAGACGACCCGCTTCCTTGCGGGGCAGTTGAGCGAGGACGAGTTCCGTCCGCTCCGCCTTCAGAACGGACTCTACCTCCAGCGGCAGGCGCCGATGCTGCGCGTGGCCATTCCGTATGGAATGCTGTCGAGCGTGCAGTTGCGCAAGCTCGCCTTCATCGCGCGCCGCTACGACCGCGGCTATGGCCACTTCAGCACGCGCCAGAACATCCAGTTCAACTGGCCTGCGCTCGAGACGGTGCCCGACATCCTCGCCGAACTGGCGACGGTCGAGATGCACGCGATCCAGACCAGCGGGAACTGCATCCGCAACACGACGACCGACCAGTTCGCCGGCGTCGCGCACGACGAATTGATCGACTCGCGCGCGGTCTGCGAGATCGTGCGGCAATGGTCGACGTTCCACCCCGAGTTCGCGTTCCTGCCGCGCAAGTTCAAGATCGCGATCAACGGTTCGGTCGAGGACCGGGCGGCCACGCTGGTTCACGATATCGGCATCCATGCGCTTCGATCGGACGATGGACCGGATGCCGGCGCGCTCGGCTTCCGCATCATCGTCGGCGGTGGCCTGGGCCGGACGCCGATGATCGGCCACGTCATCCGCGAATGGCTGCCGCGCGGCGAGCTGCTGAACTATCTCGACGCCGTGCTGCGCGTCTACAACCGGCACGGCCGGCGCGACAACCTCTACAAATCGCGCATCAAGATCCTGGTCCGCGACCTCAAGCCCGCGGTGTTCGCCGCGGAGGTCGAGGCCGAGTGGGCGCATCTCGAAGGCGGCGCGGCGTTCGTGCCGGAGGCCGAGTTCGAGCGCATGGAGCGGTTCTTCGCGATGCCCGCGTACGAGACGCTGCCCGCCGAGAGCAAGGCCCTGCGTTCGGCGATGGCCGACAGCAAGCCGTTCGCGAGCTGGGTCCGGCGCAACACGTTCGACCACAAGCAGCCCGGGTACAAGGCAGTCACGCTTTCGTTGAAGGCGACCGGCGCGCCACCCGGCGACGCGACCGCCGACCAGATGGACGCGATCGCCGACCTCGCGGACCGCTACAGCTTCGGCGAGTTGCGCGTGACGCACGAGCAGAACCTCGTGCTGGCGGACGTGCGGCAGGGCGACCTGGAGGCGGTGTGGGAAGAGGCGAGGCGCATCGGCTGCGCGACGCCGAACATCGGTCTCGTGACGGACATCGTGTGCTGCCCAGGCGGCGACTTCTGCTCGCTCGCGAACGCCAAGTCGATTCCCGTGGCCGAAGCGATCCAGCGTCGTATCGAGGAGCGCGTCGAGTTCCAGGACTACCTGCACGACATCGGCGAACTCGACCTCAACATCTCGGGCTGCATCAACGCGTGCGGCCATCATCACGTCGGCCACATCGGCGTGCTCGGCGTCGACAAGAACGGCGAGGAGTGGTACCAGGTCACGATCGGCGGCTCGCAAGGGCGCGAGGCCGCGGTCGGCAAGGTCATCGGCCGCTCGTTCGCGCGCGCCGAGATGCCCGACGTCATCGACCGCCTGCTCGCCACCTACGTCGCCCATCGTGTCGACGAGGAGCGCTTCGTCGACACGGTGCGGCGCATCGGGCTCGAGCCGTTCAAGGAAGAGGTCTATCGCGACCGCACGGAGGCCGACGCCGATGCCAAGATCGATTGAGGGCTCGATCGCCGAAGGCGGGCGCATCGTCGACGACGTGTGGCTGACGGTCGAAACGGCCGAGGCGTTGCAGCTCGCGCCGGAGGGCGCACCGGTGCTGGTCACCCATGACCTGTGGTCGTCCGAGCGCGACTGGCTGATCGCGCGCGGCACGCGGGTCGGTGTGGTGCTCGAACCGAACGAGGACCCGGCGACGCTCGTCGACGACCTGCCGCGCCTCTCGATGATCGCGATCCGCTTCCCGAAGTTCACCGATGGTCGTGGCTATTCGATCGCCCGTCTCCTGCGCGAGCGCTACGGCTATCGTGGCTCGTTGCGCGCCGTCGGCGACGTGCTGCGCGACCAGTTGTTCTACATGCTCCGCTGCGGCTTCGACAGCTTCGTGATGCGGCACGACGACCATCTCGCTGGCGCGTTGTCCGCGTATCGCGACTTCACCGAGGCGTACCAGACCTCCGTCGATCGCCCGCTGCCGCTGTTCGCACGACGCGGTCCATCGGCCTCGCTCGGCGCATGAACGAGTTGACCGGCGCGCTCCGATCGAAGGTCGATGCCGCCCGCGCGCTGCTCGTGCGCATCGTCCAGGACCATTCGCCCGCCGTGTTCACCACCAGCTTCGGCGCCGAGGACATGGTGCTGTTCGACCTCATCGCCGGCTTCGACGATGTCTCGAACATCGCGATGAAGGCGATCGTCGTCGCGACGCTCGACACGGGTCGGCTGCCCGACGAGACCTACCAGTTGTGGCAGGAGGCGACGCGCCGCTATCGCCGCAAGGTCGAGGCGTATTTTCCGGAAGCGCCGGCGGTCGAACGCTTCGTCCGCATCCACGGCATCAACGCGTTCTACGACAGCCTCGCCGAGCGGAAGGCGTGCTGCCACATCCGCAAGGTCGAGCCGCTCGCGCGTGCACTGTCGAACCGCCGGGCGTGGATCACCGGCATGCGTCGCGCGCAGTCCTCGACGCGTGCCGACCTCGCAATTGAGGCGTACGACGACGAGCATCGACTGACGAAGTTCAGTCCGCTCGCCGACTGGTCCGAAGCCGACACGTGGGACTACCTGCGCGCGCGCGACGTGCCGGTCAACGCGTTGCATGCACGGGGCTATCCGAGCATCGGCTGCGCGCCGTGCACGCGGGCGGTCGCACCGGGCGAGGACGTGCGGGCCGGCCGCTGGTGGTGGGAGTCGGCCGATGCGAAGGAATGCGGCTTGCACGCGAAGGCCGACGACAACGTGCTGGCGCAGCCGGCTTGACGGCGACACGATGATCATCGAACACGATCTGCCGGCGGTCGCCCCGAGAGAAGCGACGAAGTCCGACGAGGCGCACCTCGCACGCCTGGAGTCGGAGGCGATCCACATCATGCGCGAGGTCGCGGCCGAGTGCGCCAACCCGGCGTTGCTGTTCTCCGGCGGCAAGGACTCGATCGTGATGCTGCGGCTGGCGGAGAAGGCGTTCCGGCCGGGCCGTTTCCCGTTCCCGCTGCTGCACGTCGACACCGGCCATAACTTTCCCGAGGTGATCGCGTTTCGCGATGCACGGGTCGAAGAGCTGGGCGAGCGCTTGATCGTGCGTTCACTCGAGGACTCGATCGCGAGCGGTCGCGTCCGCCTGAAGTCGCCCGACGAACTGCGCAACCCGCATCAGAGCATGACGCTGCTCGACGCGATCGAGGAGTTCCGGTTCGACGCGTTG
>CAXTPX010000116.1:0-7456 GCA_964246005.1 uncultured Burkholderiaceae bacterium
GCTCGTGAACAGTCCGTGCTCGCGGTAGAGCGCCTCCCACGCGAGGTAGTCGCGCATGGCCTGCTCGCCACGTGCATACGGCGGTCGCGGAACATCGTCCTGCGGGGGCAGGGCGGCAGTCTCGAGCGTCCGACCCGAAGCGGCCCACGCGCGGGTGCCACCGGCGAGCGCGCAGGCGTGGACGTAGCCGAGGCCGGTCAGCGTCGCGGCGCCGAGCAGCGACTGCCGCCCGTCGACGCAGGTGACCACGATCGGTGCAGCGTGCGACGGCACGATTCGTCCGATGCGCAGTTCGAGCCAGCCGCGCGGAAGCCACAGCGCGCCCGGTAGATGACCCGCATTGAAGCGCAGGCTCGTGTCGACGTCGAGAACGACGACGTCGCCGCCGCTCGCGCGCAGGTCGTCGACCTCTTCCGGCGTCACGACTCGCGCCGGGGCGGATGCCGCCTGCCAGCCGAGCGGCGTGCGGGCTTCGCGACCGACCGCGAGAGGCCTGCCCGCTGCGCGCCATGCCTGCAGTCCGCCGTCGAGGACGGCGACGTCCGGCAGTCCCATGCGCCGCAGCCACAACGCCGTGAGGTCGGCTCGCGGGTCGGACTGGCCGTCCGGTCCGCCCGCGTCGACGAGCACGATCGTCGCCGTGCGCACGGCGACGAAGTCGTCCGTTCTCTGGATCGCCTGGCCGCCCGGAACCGGACGTGATCCTTCGATGTGTCCCTCTTCGAATTCGGCGAGGCCGCGCACATCGAACACCATGCGATTGCGATCGGCGACGGACAGCAGCATCGCGACTGCTTCTGCATCGATCCGTCGCACGCCGGAAGACAGGGCCAGCGCGCGGCTCCTCGCAGCCACCGAAGGATCCCCGGCCCGGGTCGCCAGCGGCAGCGCGCGCCGCGCGTCGCGTTCGAGGCTCTCGCCGGCCAGTTGCCACCCCATCGTCCCGTTTTCGAGTGCAACCACGTGCGAGACGCCGAGTTCGCGCAGCGTCTGTGCGCCGACGATGCTGCGCGTGCGTCCCGCGCAGTGGACGACGACCGCGTCGTAGTCGTGCATCGGGGCGACGCCGAGCGCGACATCGAAGCTCGGCGCACTCGATGCGCCGGGAATCGTGGCACTTCGATATTCGCCGGGTGTCCGCACGTCGCAGACCAGCACGTGGCGTCCCTGTGCCCTCCAGCGCAGCAGTGTCTCCACGTCGATCGACGGGACCCGCATCGCATGATGGATCTCCTCGCCGAACCGCTTGGACGGCACGTTGGTCCCGGTGCAGACCGGATGCCCCGCGTCCCGCCATGCCGCGATGCCGCCGGCGAGCCAGCGCACGTCGTGGTAACCCAGTGCCGCGAGGGTGTTCGCGGCTAGCTGCGCGCGGCCGCTCGCGTCGTCGACGACGACGATCGTCGTCGACCGATCCTGCACCAGCCAGCCGATCCGGTCCTCGATGCGACGACGTGGCAGCACCGTCGATCCGACGACATGGCCCCGTTCGGCCTCGACCGGATCCCGGATGTCGAGGAGCGCGAGCGGCGTGCCGGCGGCGCGCAGGGCAACCAGCGCCTGCACGTCGATCGCGGCGGGCCCGCGCGGGCCCTCGCCGGTGGTGTGGCGAAGAAGCGCGCACGCGCGTTCCTTCAGCGCGACCTTGCGGATCTTCTGGCTGCCGGTGCGCGGCCATTCGGTAACGAACGCGACGTGGCGGGGCACCTTGTAGCCGGCGATGTGCGCGCGAGCATGCGCGATCAGCTCGTCGGCGGTGATCGAACGACCCGACTCGCACTCGATGAACGCATAGGCCACCTCGCCGAGGCGCACGTCCGGGACGCCGACGACCGCGGCCTCGCGGACGGCCTCGTGCGTCTTGAGAAACGCCTCGATCTCCTGGGTGGCGACGCTGAAGCCGCCCGGCTTGATCATCTCCTTCACGCGCCCGCGGAACACGAGATAGCCTTCGGCGTCGAGCACCCCGAGATCGCCGCTGTGCAGCCATCCATCGGCATCGAAGGCCTTCGCGTCCTCTTCCGGCTGGCGGTAGTAGCCGCGCATCACGTTGAAGCCGCGGACGCAGATCTCGCCCATCGTATCGGCAGGGAGGGACGCGTTGCTCACCACGTCCGCGATGCGGATCTCGACGTCGGGCACGGGTCGGCCATTGGTCGACGCGCGCTTGTCGAGCGGATCGGCGCAGTCACCGCGCGCGACCGCGTTCGACGTCTCGCTCATGCCGAAGACGCCGATCAGTTCGGGGATGCCGAGGCCTTCGGTCGCGAACCGGAACGCGTCGCCGGACAGCGGCGCACCGGTGCCGGTGCGCAGGCTCGACAGGTCGTAGTCGCGCCGATCCACGAACGTCCGCAGGTCCTGCACGATGGTGTCGACGAAGAAGCCGACCGTGATGCGCTCGGACTCGACCAGCTGGCAGAAGAGGCGCGCTTCGAAGCGATCGGCGATCACGATCGTGGCGCCGGCGAGCAGCATCGACAGCGTATAGCTCGTCCCGGTCGCGGAGAACAGCGGGACGCACGACAGGTAGCGATCCGCGGTCGTCAGGTGCATTCGCGCCACGGTCGCGAGATTGTTCTGCAGCAGGGCGCCGTGCGTCACCATCGCGCCCTTCGGGAACGAGGTCGTGCCCGACGTGTAGAGGATCTGCGCGATGTCGTCGGCGCGGACGTCGCGCAGGCGTGAGGCCAGGCGGTCGTCGGCGAGAAGGGCGCGACCCGTCTCCAGCACGGTCGCGAAGTCCGTCATCGACGCGGCAACGGGGTCGCGACCCGCGCGACAGATCACGCGACGCAGGGCTGGCAACGCGGATGTCGCCCATCGGCCGGCCTCCTGCGCCGATGGGTCGGGGACCACCTGCGCGAGCAGGTCGAGGTAGCGCGTGCCGCCTGGCGCCGCGTCCTCGAGGATCAGCGTCGTCGTATCCGACTGCGCGAGCACAAAGCGCAGGTCCGCGTCCCGAAAGCGCGTGTTGATCGGGACGAGCACCGCGCCGATCATCGGCACGGCCCAGCGCGCGATCATCCAGTCCAACGAGTCGCTCATCCACAGCGCGACGTGCTCGCCGCGTGCGACACCCAGTTCCATCAGGCCGCGCGCGAACCCGCTGGCGGCTTCGTGCAGCCGCGCATACGTCATCGCACGTCGCGCATCGCCCTGCCGCTCGACCAGGGCCTCCCGTGCCCCGTGCGTGTCGCGGGCCCAGGTCAGCGCGTCGGCGAAGCGGCGATCGAGCCATCTGATCGATTGCCCGGGAATCTCCACGCCGTCGCGCGACATGTCAGGGCCGCCGATCCACGATGGCGCTGCCTTCGGCGACGACCCGATCGCCGACCAGAGCGGTGAGCCGCAGGTAGACGCCGTCGTCCGCGCCGTCGTCCGCGTCCGTCACCAGCAGCGTCACCGACACGACGTCGCCGGGGCGGACCGGTGCGGTGAACCGGGCGTCGAGATGCCTCACGAACGCCGCGGGTCCCGCCCATCCGGTGACCGCGCGGCCCATGAACGCCATCGTCAGCATGCCGTGGGCAACGACGCCGCCCAGCCCTGCCTGTTCGATCGCGTAGGCCTGGTCGTAGTGGATGCGGTTGTAGTCGTCGGATGCGCCTGCGTACCTGACGAGCTGGACGGTCGTGACGGCTGGCATCGACGTCTCCACGCGGGTGCCGGTCCTCATGCGAGGCTCCTGCGTTCGATCTGCTCGACGGAGCGATAGATCGTCGTGCGGCTCATCACGAAGATGCGCCGGTCGTCCGCGTCGACGCCATGCAGCCGTTGATGGAGCAGTTCCATCCGCCCCTTCGCGCCCTGCTTGTCGTCGACGCCTGCGAACTCGAGGCGACAGCGGAGCACCATGCCCGCCACGATGACGGCGGCGTAGTCGAACGCGACCTGGCCGGCGACGACGCGGCGCCGGTCGAGCGGTGCGAACCACGAAGGCTCGGCCGGTGGCCGAAAGCAGGTCGGATAGGTCGGCGGGGCGACGAGGTCCGGATGACCGAGCGAACGCGCGTAGGCGACATCGCGATAGCGACGATCGGGATCGCCGATCGCGTCGGCGAACTTGCGGATCGCGCCCCGTTCGATCTCGACGTCGAACGGCGCCGCGAACTGGCCGATCAGGCTGCGATCGATCTCGCTCATCCGGATCAGGCGATGCGCTCGACGATCGTCGCCGTGCCGAGCCCGCCGCCGCAGCACATCGCAAGGAGCCCGTAACGCCCGTCGCGTCGTTCGAGCTCGTCGACCAGCATCATCATGAGCCGCGCACCGGTCGACCCGAGCGGATGACCCATCGCGATCGAGCCGCCGTTGACGTTGACCCGATCCAGGTCGGGCTCGAGCTCGCGCACCCACGCGCCGAGCACCGACGCGAAGGCCTCGTTGATCTCGAACAGGTCGATGTCCTTCATCGCGAGACCCGAGCGCGCGAGGATCTCGCGCGTCGCGGGGATCGGTCCGGTCAGCATGATTTCGGGGCTGACCCCGACGACACGCTGTGCATGCAGGCGGGCCAACGGGCGCAGCCCGTGTTCGCGCGCCTTCGCGGCCGTCATGAACAGCAGGCCGGAGGCGCCGTCGGAGACCTGGCTCGCGTTGCCCGCGGTGATGCGGCCCTGTTCGCGAAACGCGGTCTTCAGGGACGCCAGCTTCTCCATCGACGTGTCGGGCCGTATGCCTTCGTCGCGCGAGAAGACGCTGCCGTCGGGCTGAACGAGCGGCACGATCTGCGCATCGAAGCGGCCCGCCGCCTGTGCGGCCGCAGCCAGCGTGTGGCTGCGCAGCGCGAGTTCGTCGAGCTCGATGCGCGACAGGTTCCAGCGCTCGGCGATGCGCTCGCCCGCTTCGCCCATCGTCGGCAGCGCGAAGCGTTCGACGAGCTCAGGCGGGTTGCGCGATCCGTAGCGCGTATCGTCGTTGCCGCCCTGGGTCCGGCTCATCAGCTCGATGCCCCCGGCGATCGCGATGTCCACGACGCCCGAGCGGATCATGTTGTCGGCGATGTGCGCCGCCTGCTGCGACGAGCCGCAGGCGCGCTGGACCGTGAGGCCGGGAACGGTGACCGGAAAGTCGGCCATCAGCAGCGCCGTGCGCGCGACGTTGCCCGCGGACTCGCCGACCTGCGTGGCGCATCCGGCCACGACGTCCTCGACCGAGGCCTTCGGGATGCCGGCGCGCTGCGTCAGCGCATCGAGAACCGTGCCGAGCAGCGCAGCCGCATGCCAGTCCTTCAGGGATCCGTTGCGTCGACCGACCGGCGTCCGCGCCATCGCGACGATGACCGGTTCGGTGTCCTTCAGCTCGGAGGCGTTCACCCTTCGCTCTCCTTCGCCCACTGGCTGTTCTTTCGCTCGAGGATGTGACCGGCGATCATGTTCTTGTGGATCTGCACCGTGCCCCCGTAGATCGATCCGCCCCGGACCTCGCGGTAGCGGGCCTCGACCGGGTACTCGGTCATGTAGCCGTAGCCACCGCAGAGCTGGATGGCGTCGTCGCAGATCTCTTTCGCCGCCTGCGCGACGTAGACCTTGGCGATCGAGGTCTCGAGCGGAGACGGCAGCCCGATCGCGGTATTGGCTGCGGCGCGCCACGTCAGCAGCTGGGCCGCTTCAAACTTGATCTTCATGTCGGCGAGCATCCACTGCAGCCCCTGGAAGTCGGCGAGGTCGCGTCCGAACTGCCTGCGGTCCTGGACATAGCCGAGCGCGAATTCGTACGCGCTCTGCGCGGAGCCGAGCATGCGGGCGATGCTGCCGAGCCGCTCGACGTTGTAGACGCTGATGAGCCTGCCGAACGCGTTGCCGGTCGCGAGGACGTGATCGCGCGGTACGCGGCATTCGTCGAAGTACAGTTCGTACTGACGTTCCCCGGCCATGTTCAGCGTGCCGGGGCTGATGGCCAGGCCCGGTGCATCGTGCGGGACCATCAGTGCGCCGATGTCCGAGGCCTTGCCGGTCGTGCCGAAGCGGCAGTAGAGCATCGTGTAATGGTTCGCGCGCGCCGCACTGATGAAGATCTTCTGGCCCGTGATCACGACGTCGTCGCCGTCGATCCGTGCGCGCGTCTTCATCGCCGTCGCGGCGGATCCTGCGTCGGGCTCCGTGATGCCGATCGAGACGCCGATCTCGCCGCGGGCGACGCCGCGGACCCAGCGTTCGCGCTGTTCGGGCGTCCCGAGTTCGAGCACGGCGCCGATCGCGCCGGTCGACGTGCGATGCGCGAGTCCGCCCAGCGTCGAGTCGATCTTCTGGATCGACTGGATCAGCAGCAGCGTATCGAGGAGTGGCAGCTCCAGGCCGCCGTACGCCTGCGGCATGTTGAAGGCGAGCAACCCGTTGTCGGCCATCGTCCGTCGCAGCGACTGAAGCGGTGCGAAGTCGCCGCCCTGCTCGCCGGCGTGCGCGGCATGCGCCTGCGGCAGCAATTGCGTGCAGAGTTTCTCGGTCGCGGCGATCAGCGTGCGCTGTTCGTCGGTGAGCTGGAAATCCATGGTCGCGCCGGCGCTCAGCGTTGCAATGTCGAATCGAAGCTCTCGCCGAGCTCGGATTCGCCGATGATCTGGGCCGTGCGGTCGTGGCCGACGTGCAGGATGTGCGTGTTGATGTCGCGTACCAGCCGGCCGAGCGGAAACTCGTCGAACAGGGCGGTGGCGCCGGCCATCATGATCAGCTGCTGCGAGACCTGCATGGCCGCATGCGCGCAGAGCGCCTTCGCCTTCATCGACGCGAGTTCGGCCTTCTGCACGTTGCCTTCGCGCCAGACGGCGATGGCGCGTTCGAAGGCCGTGCGTGCGGAGAACAAGGCGATCTCGGATTCGCCGACGCGCAACTGCATGAACGGATCCTTGCTCTTGCCGCGCTCCCTCAGGCTGCCCATGGTCCAAGCGTAGGCCCCTTCGATCGCGCCGAGATAATTGGCCGCGAAGCCGAGATGGAATCGACCCTGCCAGCGGCCCTTCGGATAGGTGCCCGGCTCGCCCAGCACGTGGTCGTGATCGATGAAGACGTTGTCCAGATAGATCTCGGGACTCGGGCAGGTCCGCATGCCGGTCGGTGCATACCAGTCGTGATTGATCGACAGCCCTTCCATGCCGGTCTCCACGATCGTCATCAGATGGCTTTTCATGACCTCGGTCTCGCCCTCGACCGACGCGAAGATGATCGCGCAACCGTTCTCGTAGCCGTTGGTCGCATAGTTCTTGTTGCCGTTCAGGACGTATCCCCCGTCGACCTTCTTCGCGGTCGTCTTGAGCACGTACATGTGCTTGCGATTGGCTTCGCTGCCGACGAACGACGAGACGGACATGTGGTCGAGCATCGGCTCGAGGAACATCTCGCGCTGCCGGTCCGTCCCGAGCTCGTCGATCGCCCAGGCGACGTGGTTCTGGACCTGCATGCAATGCGCGGTGCCGGGCGATGCGCGGGCGACCGTGCGCACACCCTGCAGGAAGGTC
>CAXTPX010000117.1:0-7421 GCA_964246005.1 uncultured Burkholderiaceae bacterium
GATGTAGACGTAGAGGCGATTACCCGCGAGCGCGACACCATCGGCCCCGATACGACGCAAAAGAAGCTCACTTGGAACAATCCTGCTTGGTGACGCCAACAGCGCCTCGACCAGCGATGTCTCGCGTCTGGATAACGGTATCGGCGCCCCTTCAACCTCGCCTCGCCGATCGTGCCAATGCCATACTAGTCCACCAATCTGCATCAAGTCTTCGCGGCCCCGCCTGAGAAGCGCACGAATGCGGGACCGCAATTCGAGCATTTCGAAGGGTCGGGAAAGGCAATCATCGGCGCCCGCATTGAGTGCGCTTACCCGCTGTCCCACGCTGATTCCGGGAAGAAGTGCTAGAACCCTTGCCATCGGCGCCTGCCCGAAAATATCGGCGAGCGTGATCTCGATGTTGATGTCCAATCGATTAAAATCGACGATCGTCAAATTGCAGTTGAGAATAACGCGCACATCCACTTTCTCCGACACCACGATCTCGTACGGTCGCCATCCCGACATACGCGCGACAAGGTCATTACTGTCAGCACCCGTCTTGAGAATCAGGATTCGCTGCGGCTCAACCCCGAGCGCTTCAGTTTGACGAGTGTCCATCCTAGGAAACCCGAACTGGTGACGGACCAAGGCGAATTAGCCGAATCTCGCCCAGTGGATTCGATGCTACTTGACGGTGTTGGCCGGAACGCGCGTGAAACACTCGGAATCTCGTCGCTACTGATTGAGCTGGAGGACTCGACGGATGTATTGCCCGTGCCTTAATACGACGAACGTCACCAGCATGCCGCGATCACGCTTCAAGACTTGTTTCAGCCATTCGGCGTTCGGTATGGATCGTCCGTCCAGGCTGAGCAAGACGTCGGCCACGCGCAAATCGGACGATTCAGCGGGCGAGCCGCGCACGATCAAGTGAATGCCCACACCGGTTTCGATATGTTCCAGAAGCTTTCGCTGTGTGCTGAGGTCACGAAAGTCGGCGCCGAGCGTGGTGCGATATCGGTCGAAATAACCGGCGCTCTGCCGCGGAACATGGTCGCGATAAAAATAGCAATTGAGGAACGAATGGATCGGGTGTTCGACGCGACCCACGCCATCAGCACGCTCGACGACGACAAGATCGGCTCCGACAGCCTTCGCCTGAGCAACGGCTGCATCGTCCGGTACGTAGCAGCCATTCGAAAGGGAAGCAAAGCCAGTCATGACATAACCCTGCTCTGCATACCGATCGATCGTATCGGCGTCGAGAACCGGTACGAATTCCAGCCTGGGGCGCTCGGGGGGCGGTGAGACGCGCCTCGAAGCGACGGCATCCGGCGATAGGCCCTGAACGGGACGATAGACCAGGCTCTGCAGGGTCCCGCAACCAGTCATATATAAGCCGATCAGCGACAAGCCGATCGTCCTGGTTCCCCGCGAGAAGTTCTTCGATGCCTCAAGTTTCACCCGAATTCCACCAGCCGACGATCGGCTGTCCAAGTCGCAATTCCTTCTCGAGGCGCAACGCGAACGAGCTGCATTCACGATCTGCGGTGTACAGAAGAAAACCTATCAACGTTTTCTTACAACACCCTTAAGGTTCGCAGTGGAGCCGGATCACCGATGGTGGGGCCAACAGCGATGCACGTCATCCGGAAAGGCTGAAGACGGCAGCGTGCATCGTTGCGATCGCGCCCACCATATCGATTCCGATGGTCGCTTCTGCGTTGCCCCAGTCCTACCCGGAAAAGAATCAGCGCGGCGCGATGACGGATAGCTTGAACGTACCGGGGCGCACCACCCTTCGCGTCACGGCCCCGGCCTCGACGGGCGGGAGGTCGTCGAACTCGCCGCTCACGACGTAGACCTCGTGGGTCGACGGGTCGAGCGCCATGGTCCGCGCCTCCTTTGCGGTCGATGCGTTCTGGACCACCTCGAAGCGACCGTCCGACGCCTCTCGCACGATCGTCAACGTGCCGTCTTTCTGCGACGTGAAGACCAGATGCATCCGGGCATCGAACGCGCTCGCGTCCACCCCCGAGCCGATGGCCAGCGCCGCCAGGGTGTCGCCCGACTCGATCGATACGACCAGCATGACCTCGTTGTGGCATCCGACGAAGAGCCGCCGCGTCTCCGGATCGATGGCCAGGCTGGCCGGCTCGTCGCAACCCGGCAGGGGCAGATGCTTCGCCACGCTGCGTGACGCCATGTCGAGAACGAGGATCTCGTTTCGATCCTCGATGTTGACGTAGACCGCACCACGGCTATCCGTGACGGCCGCTTCGGGTTTGCCCGAGAGTTCGATGGTCGCGATCACGGTGTCGCTGGTAGCGTCGATCACGCTCGCGTTGCTGCTGCGGCCATTGAACGCGAGGACCCGATGCGACTGCGTGTCGTACGTGATGAAGTCGGGGTTCTTGCCAGCGGGTGTCACGATCGTGGAAAGGACCGCCAGCGTCTTCAGATCGAAGACCGTGACCGAGCCGGCCCGACCATTGCTGGTGTATCCCTTGCCCTGGTCGTACGCGATGGCAACACCGTGGACGCCGCGCGTCCCGGGGATCTCGCCGACCAGGCGCCCGTCCTTCGGATCGACGACCTGTACCCGATCGCCTCTCGCGATGAAGAGACGGCCACCCTCGGTGTCGTAGCTCAGGTAGTCCCAGCCGTCACCGCCCGGCAAGACGAACTGGCGCACCAGTCCATAGTTCACCGGCGCGTCGCGGCCTCCGTCATGCGTCGTGGCGCAGGCGCTCAGCAGTCCCGATGCGCTCACCGCCATCGCCACGAGGCCGGATTTCAACGTGTGCATGCCTGCATTCCTCTTCGATGGGGAGTTGACGGATTTCAAGCGGCCGGTCGCGGCGGTGACGACAGCGCGGTCGATCTCGAACGGGCGAACGGCGAGCCCGGCGCAGCACGGCTCAGCATGAGGTAGAACGCGGGCATCGCGAGCAGGACCAGCGGCAACTGGACGACGAGTCCGGAGATGATCGCGACGGCCAGCGGCTGCTGCATCTCGGAACCGGATCCGAGGGCCAACGCCAGCGGCAGGAGCGTCAGGATCGCCGCGATCGTGGTCATCGCGATCGGTCGAAGCCGGTTCTGGCCGGCTTCGACCAATGAACGCTCGAGATCACCGGCCCCCGCGATCTCGTCCTGCTCCGAGAAGTAGAAGATCCCGACCTCGGTGACGATTCCGATGATCATCGTCATGCCCATCATCGCGGTGATGTTGAGTTCGATGTGCGTGACCCACAGGCCGATGAAGACCGCGGAGACGGCGAGGAGCGACGTCGACACGATCGCGATCGCTTTTGCGAAACTCTCGTAGAGGAAGAGCAGCAGCAGGAACACGAGCGCGGCGGCGACCACGAAGACCACGATCAGCCCCCTGAAAGCGATCTGCTGCTGATCGTAGAGGCCACCCAGCACGTAGTAGCTGCCGGCCGGCATCACGCCCGCCGTGTCGAGCATGACTTTCGTGTCGGCGATCACCGAGCCCAGGTCGCGATTCGCCAGGCGTGCGGTCACACCGATCATCCGCCTGAGATTTTCCTTGCCGATCTCGGGCTGCCCAACCAACGTGTCGACCGTCGCGATACGGCTGAGCGGGAACGCGTGCCCGTCCGGCGCGTGCAGGGTCAGCCCGTCGACGTCGTCGATCGACTGTCGCAGCACCGGTGGTACCCATACCCGCACGCCGACCGTCTTCACGCCTTCGAGAAATTGCGTCGCGACATTGCCGGTCAGTACCTCGGAGACGAGCTTCGACACAGCGGCCGGATCGACGCCTTCGAGCGCAGCGGCCGATCGATCGATGTGGATCTGGAGTGCGTCTCCGGCCGGATTGATGCCGTCCTTCACGTCGACGACGCCCTCGACCTTGGTCAGACGGGCGGCGACGTTCCTCGCGAGCGACGAGAGCTGCGCCGGATTGTTCGAGAAGAGCTTGATCTCCACAGGCTGCGGTACGGCGGTCAGGTCTCCGATGAGGTCTTCCATCAATTGCGCCATCTCGACCTGCAGACCGGGTACACCCTGCTCGACGCGACCTCGCAAGTCCGTCATCACCTCGTCGACCGGACGACGCCCGGCTGGCTTGAGCCGGATGAAGAAGTCACCCGTGTTGGGTTCGCTCAGGCCCCCGCCTAGACCGGTGCCGGTACGGCGCGAATAGTTGAGAACATCCGGCGTGGCGCGGATCAGCGATTCGACCTGCCTTGCCAGGCGGTCCGTTTCCGACAGCGCCGTGCCCGGCGCACTGCTGTAGTCGAGGACGAAGCCGCCCTCGTCGATGGCCGGCATGAAACCGGAACCGACCTGCGTGTACGCGAAGCCTCCCAGCAACGCCAGGGGCAGAACGGCGATCAACGCAAGCCAGGGCCTGAGGACGACGCGCTTCATCACCGTCGCATAACGCGTCTTGAACCACGACGACCAGCGTCCGGCATCGTCGTGCGCCGCATCGCTCTCGTTCAGGAAGGCGCCCGACAGCAGCGGCACACCGACCGCGGTGACGATGAACGAGATGAACAGCCCGCTCGCCATCGTGATCGACAGCGCCTTGAAGAACGCACCGGTGACGCCGGTGAGGAACGCGAGCGGCGCGAAGATTACCAGCGTCGCGGCGCTCGAGCCTGCGAGCGGCCGGATGAACTCGTTGGTGGCGCGCCTCACCGTCTCGGTGACGTCTTCGGCGTTCCGGTCGCCCGGTCCCGGGCTGCGGTCACGCAAGCGTCGCACGATGTGTTCCGTCATCACGATCGCGTCGTCGATGATCAGTCCGACCGCGGCGGCCATGCCGCCCAGCGTCATGATGTTGAAGCTCATGCCGAGTGCGGTCAGCAGGACGACGGTCGTGGCGAGAACCGTCGGCACGACCGCGACGGCGATCAGCGTGACCTTGAGATTCCGGAGGAACAGCAGCAGCACCAACGCCGCGAGGACGGCCCCGATCAGGATCGCGTCGCGCACGCTGCTGGCCGACGCCGTGATCAGCTCGCTCTGGTCGTACCAGTTGGCGATAATCACGCCCGGCGGCAATGTCGAACGCAGTGTGGCGAGCTTCGCTTTCACGTCCGTGGCGATCTGAACGCTGTTGCCTCCAGGCTGCTGGTAGATCGAGAGCAGCACGGCATCGTGGCCGTCGGCCGTGACGCGCGTCCACTGCGGCACCACTCCCTGCACGATGCGCGCCACTTGGTCCAGCGACACGATGCCGTTCGCTCCTCGCGCGACGATGGTCCGCCCGACGTCGTCGATACCGCGCAGCGGCGCGTCCGTCAGGACCAGGAGCAGCTTGTAGCGATCTTCCAGGCGACCGGTCGCCGCAATGACGTTGCTCGCAGCAACGGCTTTCGACACGTCGTCCAGCGTGAGTCCGTAAGCCTGCAGCCGCACCGGATCGATCAGGACCTGATACTCGGCGAGCGCACCGCCCATGGCCTCCGCCCGCGAGACGCCCGCCACGCCCGACAGCAGCGGCACCACTTGAAAGTCCGCGATCTCGCGCAGCCTGGTCAACGACACGCGGTCCGACACCAGGCTGTAGGCAATGATCGGGAAGACCGTCGGGTCCATTCGACGGGTTCTCAGCAACGTGCCCGGCGGCAGCAGCGGCATCACTTGCGCCGCCGCGGCGTTGACCTGCAGGGTGGCCGAAGCCATGTCGCTGCCCCACGCGAAATTGACCGAGACCTCGCCGGAGCCCCGGCTGGTCGTGGAGCGGACCGTGACGACGCCCGGCACACGCCGGATTGCCTGCTCGATCGGTCGGGTGACCTGCACTTCCATCTGCTCCGGCGGCTGGTCACCTGCCTCGATGGACACGACCACGCGCGGGAAGTCGACGGTCGGAAATAACGACGACGGGAGACGCATCGTGGCGGCGACGCCCACCGATGCGAGGACCGCGAAGAAGAACAGCAGGGATCGACGATGGCGAGCCGTCCAGGCGCTGAACGTCACGGCGTTTCCGCCTTCACGGCCATGCCGTCCTCAAGTTCGTAATTGCCCGCGACGACCACCGGCAGAGTGGAGTCGCTGACGCCGACGATCGCCACCATGCCTTCGGATTGCAGACCCTGCGTGACCTCGATCCGGCGTGCCTTGCCGCCCACCACCTGGAAGAGGTACGCGCCTTTCTCGTCGACGAGGACGGCACTGCGGGGCACGACCGTCGCATCCTCGGCGCCGACCTCGAGCGACGCGCGCACCTTCATCCCTGGCACGAGACCTCTGGTGTTGGCGCCTACGAGATATACGACTGCCGAGATCAGCATGGACTTCGGGTCGATCGCACCCTGCACGTCGCCCACCCGCGCCGCGATCGGAGCCACCTCCACCGCAGGCCCGAGGATCGGGGTTACCTCGATCGGCGTCCCGGCATGGACCCGCTCGCGATCCAAGGGGTCGACGCCGATCAGGACCTTCAGGACGTCGGTATGACCGAATTGCAAGAGCGGCGAACCTGCCGAGACTCGGTCGCCCAGCGCCGCGGACGTCGAGACGACGACCCCGTCGAACGGGGCGACCGCCACGCTCTCGCTCGCGCCTCCGCCATTCTGTTCGAGCGCCCTGACGTTGCCGACCGCATCGCGATACGCCTTCTCCGCCGTGTCGACCTGCGATTGAGTGGCAAGTTGGAGCTTCAGCAGTTCCTGCTGACGCTGCCATTCGTGTCGTGCGAAGTCCACCGCAGCCGTCGCCTGCAGATAGCCCTGGACCGTGGCGGGCTCCGGCGCGAGGGTTGCGAGCGCGGCACCCTTCGCCACCTGACGTCCGACCGTCGCCAACCTCGTTACTCGGCCGGGCCGCGCGAAGCTCACGCCGAGGACCTGCCCGGACGCGATCTCGCCGAAGGCAGCGATGCGTCGCTTGAGTACGCGCCGGGTGACCGGTGCGGTCGTTACGGTCGCGACCGGCGGCACCGCGGCAGCGACCGGCGCGGCTTCTTTACCGCGCACCAGGAACCAGCCGACCACCGCGAGTAGAAGGGTCGGCGCGACGACCGCCGCGATGCGATGCGAACGTTTCAAGGGCGGCGAGCAGGTGGAAGGGCGGAGGCGGCCAGGTCGGTCGCGATCAGCGTCTGCAACGCGATGCGCTGTTCCGCGAGCAATTCTTCGGTCGTGAAGCGCTCGGCCTGCTTGGCCAGCAAGGCCGTCTGCACGTTGGTGATCACGAGCGCGTCGACGTTGCTGGCCTTGAACGCACTCTCGACGCGCCGGTCGACGGTGCCGAGCTCATCAAGCGCGCGATCGATCTGGGCGAGTTGTCGTTCGAGCAAGCCCTGTTCCGCGAACAGCCGGTCGACATCGACGAGGGTCGCTGCGAATCGGTTCTGGTATTCGACAAAGAGCTTCTCGCGCGTCGCCCGTTCGATCGCGACGTTGCCACGATTGCGGTTAAAGACCGGCAACGTGAGGCCAATCGAGAAG